>CALLZL010000545.1 GCA_937859575.1 uncultured Chloroflexota bacterium | reverse complement strand
CTGAGCATTGGCATGCGGCACGAGCCAGGCTTGTTCACCCGGCCGGCACAGCGATACTTGCGGTAGCGGTATTTCTTTTCGCCTTTGTACTTGTTGCTGGTGTAGCCGTGCATGGCTTCACCGCAGGCGCCACAGCGAAGCGAGAGCAGGTAACTGTTGAAGGCCGACATCGTCGCTGCCTCACCTTCCCGAGCGGCCAACTCCACCGCCTGCACGCGGCGGAGTAACGCCTCAGGGATCAGCGGCTTACCTGTCTCGACCCGCACCGGCTCCTTGAGATTGCCGTCGGCGTCCTCATCGAACTTGTTATAGCGCTCGCCCCAGCGCAGAACGCCGGCATAGACCCCGTCAAAGACCCGCTTGCAGATCTTCTCAACGGTCGAGTCGTTCCAGGTGCCTGAGGGCATCGGGCGTGACTCGTGGATGATATCCCCGGTCTCTGGATCCTGGCGCTCCAGATACGGCTTACGGCGATATATGATCAGGCCTGGCGTTGGTGGTACCTCGCGTGGCTGACCTTCCACGAGTGCAATGCCCTGGTTGAGCTGCTTGGCAATCGCGTGGTAGCCCTGGCTTGCGGCGCGCCGTTCGAGCATCCAGAGTAGCGTTGGGTAGGTCTCGGGGTTAGGTTCGAACCAACCGGTGCTATCGGGTTGGAGGCCGTACGGGATCGGCCCGCCGCGCCACTTGCCCTGCTGGGCGCGATAGCGATGGCGCTTGTAGGTGCGCTGGCTGGTCTCATCGACCTCCCACTCGGCGAGCACGCCACGGATACCGCGCTGGAGCTTGCGGTATTGCGGTGCCTGCTTCTCCGGCTCGCCAACATAGAGCACCTGGATGCCGAGCGTCTGGAGCTCTGCCTCAAACTGGCGGCGCTCCATGTCGTTGCGGTGGCCGCGATCAACGCTCTCGACCCGCACCCGGTCGAACTCATGGCGACGGGCAGCTGTGAGCAGCTTCTGAAACTCTTCGCGGCGTGCCGCGCTGGTCCCTGAGCGGGCCTGGTCGATGAACTCGGCAACGATGACTTCGCCGGCACCCTTGGACTCGGCGCGTAGGCGCGCCAACTGGTCGGGGATGCTGAAGCCGTGCGTGACTTGATCCACGCTCGAACAGCGCAGGTAGAGTGCGGTGCGAACACTGCTTCCAGCGGTTGGGCGGTGGGCAGACACACGTGTATTGGTTGATGGTTTCGGCATCAGATAGCCTCATCGATTTGCTGCTCGACGGCCACGAGCTGATCGCGCAGCGTAGAGGCAGCATGCTCCAGAATGCGTCGACGGCTCTGGCGTTGGGCCCTCGTAATGTTGAAATTATGTGCTAATTTGACCGCCTCGTCAAGCGTGGGATCGCCGGTGAGCAGCAGTAAGGCATCTGCCAGATTGGCCAGCCCATCGCCGGAATCACCTGTGACGTGTGTCACCGACGCGGTGAGTTGCGGCAGGTTTTCAGGTTTCACAACGCACCTCCAGTGACTGTGGTCCATGACCTATGTACATGGCTCGTTACCTGGCCGCGAAAGGTCATCCTGCAGAGTGATGACTCCAACAAGATGTGTGAGTGGTGATACACAAGAGAGCATGAGGCGGCCGCGCTGCAGCAGATTCCAGAAAACGAGAACGTTTATCTTTGGCTGTCGTGTGACCATACTATTGGAGAGCTTTGGGGTAGAACAAGGGGCAAGAAGAGTCAAAAGAGAAGTAATATGCCATGATCTTCCGGTCAGTGATACACCATAGACCAGGGCGGACATAGCAGGGCAACGAAAAGAAATCCAGATCGGTTGCTCTACTGCTATACTGCAACCACAATCGGGATAGTACGCTCATCTCGCAGCATTGGTGAGCACCATGACTCATCCGACGCGCACCATCATCCATGTAGACTTGGACCAGTTCTTCTGTGCGCCGTGAAAGGTGCACGTCGTAGCGCTCCCTCGGGAGCCAGGGACCTACCCTCCCTGGGCCTGACCGGACAGGTGTTGGCGGGCTATCACCCAACGTCTGAAGCTCCGGGAACACGCGGGACCCGGCGGAATCCACCCGACCGCTGACCGCAAGGCCGAGTATGGGCACGATGAACATCGTGAACGCTTGTTTGACCCGCCGTAAGTGGTCACCTTCCCTCGAACGTGGATCTGTGGGGAAGAGACAACCGACCCGCGCTGTAGGAGAGGCTGCGGGATACTCGCTGGCTCCAGCGAGACGGACGACCGGGTAGGAACGGGACTCCGAGGTTGTCGAGCCTGCAAGGAGTAGGTATCGGCGGACAGAGCGCATCTACCCCCATATGCCGACGACGACGGGCACAACACGGGAAGGCGGACCAGCTACCCTTGACGGGTTCGGTCGGTAGGCGACCTCCATACTGGTTCGCTGGCGGAGCCGCCGGAGTAGTCTGCGCCAGGGAAAGCCTGGTACATGGCGAAGGGCGGCAGGCGGCAGGGCTTCTTCGCACCATAGGAGACTCGCATGCATATGCCGACGGAACTGTGTCGGATGAAGGTCTCTGAGCTGCAACAGAGGCTCGCACGACGGGCGACCGACGACCCGACCCATCGGTTCTCCAATCTCTACGACCTGTTGACCTGGCCGCCGCTCTTGGTGTGGGCCTTTGACACGCTCATGACCAACAGTGGCGCACGGACCGCTGGCATCGACGGCCTGGACAAGCGCACGGCCATCAAGCACCGCGACACCATCCTGGCCGACCTTCGCACCGCGCTCAAACAAGGCACGTATCGCCATCAGCCCGTGCGGCGGGTGTACATTCCCAAAGCCAACGGCAAACGACGCCCGCTCGGCATTCCAACCTTGGTCGACCGTCTCGTCCAACTCATGGTGAAAGCCATTCTCGAACCAATCTTTGAAAGCGACTTCTTCCCGGAAAGCCACGGCTTTCGTCCTCGGCGCAGCTGTCACACCGCCCTCGCTCATCTTCATCTCCAAACGGGCCAGACACAGAAAAAGCTGTTCTGGACCATCGAGGGTGACATCAGCGGCTGCTTTGACCACATCCAGCATCGGTGCCTCGTTCGGCTGCTCAAGCGCCGCATTCACGACCGGCGGCTGCTCGGGGTTATCTGGCAGATGCTGCGAGCCGGGGTCATGGAAGGCAGTCTGTTCGCAAAGACCGCCGAAGGGACACCACAGGGCGGCGTGGTCTCGCCGCTTCTGGCCAACATCTATCTCCACGAACTGGACCGCTGGATGCACCAGCACTATCTTGGCCTGAACTACCGCGAAAAGACGAAGCGGCGCAAACTCCACCTTGGCAACGCGGCCTACGTGCGCTACGCCGATGACTTCGTGGTCGCCTGGAATGGACCAAAGGCGGGGGCGGAGCAACTCAAAGCCGAGTTAGCAACGTTCCTACGAGATCAGTTGGGCCTGACGCTCTCCGAGGAAAAGACCCGCATCACGCACATCAGCGAGGGGTACGACTTTCTCGGGCACACCGTCAAGCAGGCGCGTCGCAGCAAAGGCGGCAAACGTGCCCTTCTCATCTATCCGAGCAAAGCCAGCGTGATGAAGATCAAAGCCAAGATCAAGGGGATGACGCAACGACGCTTCAGCAGCTGCGACGCTGTCGAGAACAAGATCTTGGCACTGAACAGTGTGCTCCGTGGCTGGGCGAACTACTTCCGCTACCAATGCGCGAACCGCACCTTCGCCTACATCGGGTCCTACGCGTTCACGCGCGTGCAGATCTGGCTGCGGCACAAGACGGGTCAGAAGGTCAGCACGATCTACCAGCGGTACTACCAGCAACACCAGGGCTATCGCACATGGAAACAGGGCAACGTGGCGCTCATCAATCTGAATGCCGTGGTGAAGCTCGAGCGACAGCGATACAAGGGGCGGCCCAATCCCTACCTGAGCGGCACGGAGGAGGTGCCGCTGGCTCTCCATCGCACACCCGACGCACGGATACGGGATTGGGAAGGCGCCAGCTACTACGGCGAGGACTGGCCGGAAGCACGCCAGCTGGTTCTCGAACGCGACCACCATCGCTGTCGACTCTGTGGGACGACTGAACGGCTGGAAGTCCATCACATCCGCCGTTATCAACCAGGGATGCCGCATGAACCGAAGCACCTTATCACGCTCTGTAAGGGTTGTCATCAGCAGATGCAGAACCCGAGGAGCGCGGCCAGTCGCGCCGTTGCGAGAATCCACTCTGCTGCTGGAGAGCCGGATGCGTCGAAAGATGCACGTCCGGTTCGGAGAGGGGCGTGAGGAAACGTGCCGGAGGCAACGACGGCAACGCGCCTTACGCCCACTCTACGTGCGGTCGAAGCGCAGGGTGCCCCCGCGCTGCAGGGCATCCCCTTCGCCGTCGGCGGCCGCCTGGAGGGTCGCGGCGTTGATAAGCTGGCGCTCATCACCGGTGACACCCTGTTTTTGGCGACGGTTGGTCGGCCGGATCTGCACACCGACGCCAACGGCGCTCGGACACAGGCCCATGCCCTATATCACTCCCTCCAGCGCCTGCTCGCGCTGTCGTCGGAAACGCTGGTTTTGCCGGAGCATATGGGCGCGCCGGTCGTCTTTGACTGTCATCGCGCTGGGCGAGCGCGGCGATCTACATTGAGCGAACGGTGCTGCCGCTGCTGGCTGAGGTGGAATTCGGCCTGGCCTCGAAGACCGTCATTCTGAGCTTCATTGTCATCTTCGGCATCGTCAAGGCACTGGCGAACCTTTTCGTCGGTCGGCTGAGCGACCGGATTAGCCGCAAGAGTGTGCTCATCGCCGGCTGGATCGTCGTCCTGCCGGTGCCGTTGATTATCATGTTGGCACCAAGTTGGAGTTGGGTTGTCTTTGCCAATGTGCTCCTGGGCATCAACCAGGGGCTCTGTTGGTCAACGACGGTGATTATGAAGATCAACCCTGGTCGGGCCGGTGCGGCGTGGCCTGGCGACGGGCTGAACGAGCCCGCGGGCTATGTGGCGCTCGCTCTCTGGCTGTCCTGGGCGTCGGCTACCTGGTGGCGATCTATGCCCTGGCCGGGCTGTCGAGCGGCGAGGTGAGCCTGCTGGCGGCGATCTACACTCGCCGGCGTGCTGGCTGACGCACGGCCTCAGCTGAGAGATCGGTGCGCCGGCAGGGTTTCGTACATCCCCAGCGCCACGATGATTCCCAAGCGTATGGTCAACCTGCCGGCGCGCCGATCGCAGTAGTATGCACAAAGCAAGGCCTGATACCCAGAATCTCGGTGGTGCAGCATGCAGAACGGGCCGGCGCGCCATTACACCGGCCCGTACGAGCTAGCTGTCCAGATGCCTAGGGGTCGATGCGGTAGTTGCGCATCATGCCGGCATCCTCGTGCTCGAGGTTGTGGCAGTGATAGACATAGACACCAGGGTAGTCGCGGAAGGCCATCAGCAGCTGCACCCGCTCGCCAGGCATGACCAACACTGTATCTTTCCAACCTTCGTCGACGTAGCCGTCTTTCACGCGTTCCCAGCCGACCCGTAGTTCGGGCAGCACTGCACGACCAATCACCTGGAACTGCCCGCCGTGGATGTGGATGGGGTGGGCCATGCCCATCGGGTCCATCATCTCACCGGGGTTGGTCTCGTTGATAATCTCCCAGACCTCCAGCGTGTTCAACTTCACGACCTCTTCAGGAGCGACGGCGTCCATCTCAAAGGTTTTCCCATTGATCCGCCATTCCATGCCACGGAGCGAGAGCGCTACTGGACGTGGGGCAGTGCGATTGACGGCGTCCGCAAGGCGATAGCGCTGGATACGCGACAGCGTCGTGGGCAACGTCAGCGTCTCGGCTTCCTGGGTTGCGACGCGAATGCGCAGGATATCGAGGATAGCCCCAAGTTCCGCAGCGTTACCATTCCCCATGCCACCCATGTTGCCGTGGTCCATACCGCCCATGTCACCCATGCTGGTCTCGCTTCCTACGCCCTCGGCACCCTCAAAGGCCTGGCTTACCAGGGTAAGTGTCGTGCCCACGGGCACATCGCGCAGATCGGCCCAGAGCTCGATCCGCTCACCAGGTGCCAGCATCACGAACGATCGAGTAACTGGTTGTTCCAGTAACCCGCCGTCAGTACCGATGACCGTCAGTGACGCACCGGTGCTCCAAGCCAGTTTGTAGATTCGACTATTCGAGCCATTCAGCACCCGTAGCCGGTAGGCGCGGGTTGCCAGGTCGAGGGTGAGGTCGGGTATCCCATTGACCAAAATGCGTTCACCGAGAAAGCCCATCATCTGCGCCATCGGGTCGGGGTTGTACACAAACTGATTATTGGAATCGAAGGTGCGATCCTGGATCACCACCGGGAGGTCGTAGGCACCAGTCGGCAGCCCAGCAGCATCCTCTTCGGGGTCGCTGACCAGGAACAGCCCGGCCAGACCCATGATGACCTGTTTGCCAATCATGGCGTGGGGGTGTGGATGAAACCAGTAGGTGCCGGCCCGATCCATCACGGTAAACTCGTAGACATAGCGCTCACCGGGCTGTACGATGTCGCGGGTATGGCCGTCGCTCCCCGCTGGGGTATGCAGGCCGTGCCAATGAATGATCGAGGCCTGGCTGGTGTCGGGCAGCGTGTTCTCGAAGGTAATCCGCAGCTTCTGGCCAGTGCGGGCGCGGATGATCGGGCCGAGGTAACTACCGGGGATGGCCTGCACCGCGGCGGAATCGCCCGAGTTCACCTGCGCCTGATACGTCCAGACCTTTGTCATTGCTCCCGCTATGAGCTGTACCTCAGATGGAGCCGCGCGCAGGGTGATGTCAAGGTCAGGCGCAAAGCCGGTGTTCGGCGCAGGCTGATCGGTGGAAACAGCGGTTGGAAGCGCAGGTGCCAGTATGGGTTGTGTCGCACAGGCAGTGAGCGCCCCGCCGCCGGACATCAGCAGACCGGCACCGGTCAGGCGCAGCAGTTGGCGGCGGGTCATCGTTCGTTGTATCATTGTAGAAATACTCTCATATCATTTGCAAGTCCTAGTGAACAGTGTATCAGTCCAAGCTCAAGAAATCGGAGGGGAATGGTCAAGGTCCGGTCAAGCTTATGTCTATTCGCACAGAAAACCTGCAATGTATGAGGATCGTGCGTAACCCGGCGCGGGGTAGACCTTCTGCGTGATTGGATAGCTTGGCATCAGCGTATATTGCTATTATCACGGCTCGATGTGCACGCCGATCAAGACTGCTTCAAGAATCACACGGGGAATGGTCAGGAACGACTACTCCCCCGCGATTGTGATGTTTACCCTGAGATTCATTCAGATTCTCGCATATTTGTATTGTAGCGCGACCTTCAGTTGGAACACCCGCCATTTCGCCTACTCAAGATGAGGCAGTCTAGCGGGCAAGCGCCTACCGCTGGTCGCCATGACCGTTGTCACTGTGGCTATTGTCTGTGCCGTGGGCCGGTAGGGCGATTTCGACGGCACTGCTACGTTACTACCGGCTCTGTCGGCTGATCTGCTCCTGCGCGGCGAGGATGTCGGGCGGCCAGGTGATTTTGATATAGGCGAGTACTGCCCAGATCTCCTCGTCGCTCAGAGCGTGGCCAAAGGCCGGCATACGATACACTGAGCCGGTTGAGGCCATCGCCTCTGGGCCTCGCTTCACAATATCGAATAACAGCTCGTCGCTGTGATGCCAGGTGTGCCCGGTTGCATCATGGGGCGGGGCCGGGCGCCCGCCCTCTGGAAGTGTCTGCTTCCAGTTGGGCTGACCCTCGAGGTTCCCGCCGTGGCAGGAAGCGCAGTACTGGTTATAGACAAGTTGCCCTTGGGCGACGAGCTGTGGATCACGCGGGTCGGCGCGATATGTTGGGTTAGGTACGTTCCGGAGCACCGCGATGGCAAATACCCCAACGACAAGCACCACAACAAAGCTGACAAAGAACCTGCGCATAGCTCTCCTAAGCAGCACCCTGGTTGAGGAAGTGCGGGTCGAAGGGTTGGGTCGGATCACCACCCACCTCGCTGCTCATCATCTCCTGCAGCATTCCATTGCCACCCATCATGCCGCCCGGTGTGGCCCTGGCTTGTACACCGAAGTAGGCAGTAGACCAGATCTGCGGGCCAACCAAAGTCAGCACCAGGCTGGCGAGCAGGAGCATCACGCCAGTGATACCTAGCCATCGTAGTCGCATCATTGTCTCCTTCAGCGCAGCGTCTCGACCGCTTGCAGGTACTCCTCACGGCTGATCTCGCCGTGGGCGTAGCGCTGCCGCACAATCTCGACCGCATCTGTCTCAGTTGTGAGTTGTTGGGTGGGGAACAGGTTGTTCACGCCCCAGATGATGAGGGCCAGCGCGCCGGCCCAGAACAGCACCATCATCAGCATACCGAGCCAACCCATGCCGGCCATCATGCCAAATTCGCTCATCATTGCTAGTTCCTCCGCTCAATCCTCACGTAGCGCATATATCTCTACAGTCTCTGCGGTGATGATAGCGCGGCAAGATCAAGGTCCCGTGCGCCCTTTACTCAAGATTTGGTCAAGCATGGTGAATCGAAAGGATGAAACTAACGGCCGCCCTCTGCCTCAGCCTGCCGCTCTCCACTCAGATCGCGCCACCTTGGTCCTCGACCAGCGCCTTGCTGACCGTCAGGCCAATCTGGTGCCGCCGGTCATACGCGCGCTTTGTCAAACTGGTAGAACCGCTCGAAGAGATGGGGCAGGTGCTCGGCAGCGATCCTACGCCCGTATCCTGAGTCTGAAAGCGCACGGTTCTATGGCGAGCGATGATGCGGATCGTCACGCTTCCGCCCGCCGGCATGTGCTGCAGAGCATTGCCCAGTACATTGATGAGCACCTGCGTAATACAATCCGGGTCAGCCAGGATCGCTGGAAGGGATGCCGGCATTTCCAATCCCAGTGTTACGCCTTTCTCGGCAAACTGTGTCGCGAGTTAGGTGTGGACGCGCTCAACCAGCGTTGTCGGCGTTATCAGGGTTGGTGGAGCGGGAGTTGCTTTGCTTCCGCGCACGCGAGCTCCTGGAGGTCGGCCACTAGACGCCGCAGCCGGCCGACCTCGTCCAGGATCACCGCCCAGCTCGCCTCGTTCGTCGCAACCCCCCATCGATCGCACCTTCAGCATAGCCCTCGATGGTCGCCAGGGGTGTGCGTAACTCGCGGGCCACGTCGCCCATCAATGCGACACGCCGCCGCTCGGCGGACTCAAGGGCATCGGCATCGGCCATGGTAATGAACTAACTTGCAAGTGCATCCAAGTTCATCACAGACGGCGGGAACGCGCTCATTGTAGTGCCCCGCGGCGATGTGGCGTGTTTCATTGCTCCTCTTTGCGATCATCGTACGCAGCCTGGGCCGCCTGATCGACCAGATCCGTCGTACCGGCCCTGGTCTCGTGCTCGTTGGGCTTATCAGCGGCATCGCCCGGTGCTGGGCTTCAGCGGACTCCGGCTCGTTTTGGCCGGGTATGTACGGCGTTGTTCGCGCTGCGTACCGCGTTCATCGTGCTCTGGCGCGTCCTGCTCCTCCAAGAACGTTCACGAAGCTGGCGGTGGTTTGGGATGGCGCTCCTGATGATCGGTGCTATCGCTATCAGCCAGTAATGCCTACTGTTTGTGCGAACATGGCGTGTTGTGATGCGCAGTGTAGCTGGCAGACCAAGGAAGACCTACTGTCTTTATATCCGTGGTATGCGGCACAGCTGTAGAAAATGCTATCGAAACTAAAAGGGCCGGTGCCGTCCGGCACTGGCCCTTCGTCGTGTGCGAAGTGGAGGTCGCTGTTACTCCGGCGCCTCCAGCACGAGGAGGCTCATGGCTGCGTTGAGCGCCGGCGACTCGCTGAGCAGCTGCGCGGCAGCGGCAATGCGTTCGGTGGCACTAACGCGAACCGTGCTGCCGTGGTATGGCTTTGGCGCACTCAGCGCCAATATTGTCGGGAACATGGTGAGTAAGCTGGTGGAGCCAACGCCAGACCGTTTTACCCTCGCAGTGCTCGATGTTATTGTGATACTCATGCCGTTACTTGGTGTGTTGCTGCTTGCCGCCATGCGCCGCTTGCGTCTTTGTCTGCTGCGGCCGCTCGAACATCCGGTGTGACGCCGCTCGTACGCCATTGTTGGTGCACTGTAATCAGCGATTTGCGCACGCGAAAGCAATAACCCCGCTACGCTCATCGCCCCGCAGCTTCCCAGTTGCAGACGTAGTTCTCCCTTGATACAGGCTCCGATCATCACCTATACTGCCGCCATGAATATTCAATAAATCAATTGAGTACTATACTATGAATCGACCAGCGAAAGACCGCCTGTATCAGCATATTGCTCAGGTTGCCCAGGCGATTGGCAATTCACATCGTTTGGAGTTGCTTGACCTGCTCGTGCAGGCACCGCATAGTGTTGAGCAATTAGCGCTTGCTGGCGGAATGAGCCTTGCCAATGCCTCGCAGCATCTCCAGCGGCTGAAGCATGCGGGTCTCGTTGTCGGCGAGCGCCTGGGAACCACTATCCGCTATCGGCTTGCAGATCCGATCGTGGCGCGCCTCTGGATCGAGCTACGCACTGTGGCGCTGAGCCAACTCGCTGACGTCGAGCGGGCGCTTGACGAGTATCGTCCGCAGCGTCAGCAATTTCCGACGATTACGCCGGCGGCATTGCAGGCGGGGATGATGCGTGGCGACACACTGCTTCTTGATGTGCGTCCACCAGAGGAATTCAACGCCGGATATCTCCCCGGCGCCATCTCGATTCCACTCGACACACTACCAACCCGGCTGACAGAATTGCCGACTGATGCCTTGATTGTCACCTACTGCCGCGGACCATTATGTGTCTATGCGGACGAAGCCTTGGCGCAGGTCATCGCACGTGGCCGGCGTGGTGCCCGGTTGGAAGAAGGGGTTGCCGAGTGGCAACTGGCCGGCTACTCTATCGAGCGGTTGGCGGCGTAACAGGCCGAATGGAAGGAGAACAATTATGACGCGAGCCGATAGCTCGAAGGAGAACAATCATGACGCGAGCCGATAGCTTGATTGATAGTACTACACTGCGAAGTTGGTTGGAGCAGGGGCGCGCAGTGACGCTGCTCGATGTGCGCCCACACGCTGAGCGCGAGGAATGGGCTATTCCGGGAAGCATCCATGTCGACGTCTACGACCGCCTCAAGGCCGGCGATATCGCAGCACTCGCGGATGTGACGCTGCCCACCGACGTACCAGTCGTGACCATCTGTGCCGCCGGAAAGACGAGCCTGATCGCCGCGGAACAACTACGTTCCCGTGGTATTCCGGCTGTCTCGCTGGACGGCGGCATGCGTGCCTGGAGTCTGGCCTGGAATACGGCGGAGATCGTCATCCCGGACAGTACGGCGCGCGTGATACAAGTGCGCCGTACCGGCAAAGGCTGCCTCTCCTATGTCATCGGCGTCGGTGACGTGGCGGTCGTTATCGATCCCGCGCTCGACCCAGCGATGTACCTCAGTCTTGCCGAGCAATCCGGCTGGCGCATCGCGTACGTGCTCGAGACTCACCTTCACGCCGATCACCTCTCGCGAGCGCGTGCGCTGGCCGATCTGAGTGGTGCTGCGCTGATGCTCCCGGCAGGGCATCGCATGATGGCGCCGTTCACGTCGTTGGACGACGGCGCGATGCTCACCTTAGGCGCCGCCCGATTGACTGTGCTACAGACACCAGGGCATACTCCGGAGAGTGTGACCTACCTCCTTGATAATCGAGCAATTTTCACCGGTGACACCCTGTTTCTCGCGGCTGTTGGCCGGCCGGATCTGCATGCCGACGCTGCCGGCGCGCGGGCAAAGGCCCATGCACTGTATCAGTCGCTCCAGCGCCTGCTTGCGCTGCCGCCGGAAACGCTGGTCTTGCCGGGGCATACCAGCGCACCGGTCGCCTTCAATCATGTGCCGATCGTCGCCACATTGGCCGAGGTACGCCAGGCAACCACACTCCTTGTCATCGACGAGGATGCCTTTGTCACAAGCATCCTGGGCCGCATCCCGCCGACACCACCCAATCACGCGCAGATTATCGCGCTGAATGAGCATGGTGCCGAACTGCCCGCCGACCCGACTGAACTGGAAGCCGGAGCGAACCGCTGTGCGATCGCCTGAACCGTCACTCACAACGAGTATCACTACCGATGGCACCCCCCGACTAGGCTTGCGTGAGAATTGGGTGCAATTCAGCCTGCTCGTCCTGGTCAACGCCTTTGTCGGTGGAATGGTCGGTATTGAGCGCGTGATCCTCCCGCTCCTCGCTGAGGCGGAGTTCGGCCTGGCCTCGAAAACCGCCATCCTGAGCTTCATCGTCAGCTTCGGCATCGTCAAGGCACTGGCGAACCTCTTCGCCGGCCGGTTGAGCGACCGGATCGGGTGCAAGGGCGTGCTCATCGCCGGCTGGATCATCGGCCTGCCCGTTCCGCTCATCATTATGTTCGCGCCAAGCTGGGATTGGGTCGTCTTTGCAAACGTGCTCCTTGGTATCAACCAAGGGCTCTGCTGGTCAACGACGGTGATTATGAAGATCGATCTGGTCGGGCCGGCGCGGCGTGGCCTGGCGATGGGGCTGA
>CALLZL010000544.1 GCA_937859575.1 uncultured Chloroflexota bacterium | reverse complement strand
CGTCACCAAGCGGCTCGAAGAGCCGGCGGCGCACGATCTCGAAGCCCTCCTCGGCGCTGGCCGGCCGCCAGGAGGATTCGACGCGCCCGATCACGTTGCGCAGCCGGTCGAGGGCCTCGCGGCCGCGCTGGCCACCCACCTCGGCGTCGTCGGCCTGGGTGTGCGGCGAGCCGGCGGTGTCGGAGGCGGGCAGGCTGATCACCAGCAGGCAGTTCTTGGCCAGCTTGGCCGACTCGGTTAATGCCTGGGCGAAGCTGAACTGGGTCTCGAAGCCACCGGCAGGCAGGACGCCTTGATCGTGGAGCTGGCGGGCGTAGGCGACCCACTCGTCGATCAGGATGAGGCAGGGGCCGTAGTCGTTGAACAGCGCGCGCAGGGTGTCGCCGGGGCTGGTGGCGCGCTCGTCGTCGAGGCGCACGCGCTCGAAGGCGTCGCGTCCGCCAAGCTGCCAGGCTAGCTCGCCCCAGAGGGTGCGCACCACCGTGCCGTCGGGCTTGACGATCGGGTTGCCGGGTGAGATCTTGTTGCCGACCAGCACCACGCGGCGGGCGGTGGGCAGCGTGGTCGCGCCGGCCTCCTGCATCACCCGATCCACGCCGGCCAGCTCGGTCGGGGTGGCGCCGCCGACCATATGGTAGAGCGCGAGCATGGAGTGGGTCTTGCCGCCGCCGAAATTGGTCTGCAGCTGCACCACCGGGTCGCCGCCCTGGCCGGTGAGGCGCTGGAGCGCGCCGACCAGCAGGCGGCTCAGGCTCTCGGTCAGGTAGGTGCGGCGGAAGAACTCAGCCGGGCTGCGGTACTCGTCGGCGCCCTCGCCCAAGTGTACCTGCCAGAGGTCGGCGGCGAACTCGGCCTGCTGGTAGCGCCCGCTGGCGACATCCTTGTGCGGTGTGACCACCTCGCGCCAGGGTTTGAGCCCGCCGGTGACGGCGCTCTCGATCGCGGCGCCGGTCGTCTTGCGGCGCTCGCTGCGCACCTGCTCGTCGAAGCGCAGGCGCAAGAGCTCCATTTTCATGCGCTCGATCTCATCGGCCTGGGGCGCGGAGATGGCGGTGAGCAGGCGGGCGGCCGAGTCGAGCACGCGGTAGGCGTCGTCGGTCGAGAAGGGCTCCTGATGCGCCCACTTGTTGCGGAAGTCGCGCAGCTCGCTGACCAGCGAGCGCTCGGCGAAGCCCAGCGTCTTGCGGAAGACATCGTTCCACTGCTCCCACATCAGCTTGAGCAGCGCGGCGATGTCGAGGTGCGGCGTGTCGTCGTCGCGCCAGCTCAACTCGTTGCGCCAGCCGCTGGTGACGGTGGTGACCCAGTACTTGCCGTGCTGGGCCTGGAGCTCGCGCTCGATGAAGGGCTGCAGCCCCTGGCGCAGAAGATCCATGGTCTTGCCGACGCGCTCATGGTTTGTAGTGGCCATGGGGTCTCCTTTTTACCGCAGAGGGCGCAGAGGGGCGCAGAGGTTTTGGATGTATGTTATCACTCTGCGTTCCTCACATTCCTCTACGGTAAGATCATAACCTATGAACTATGCGCTTGATGCCGTCTTTCAGATGCAGGACGTGGAAGTTGATCAGCAGGCCGAGCTTGCAGCCACTGAGTTTCAGATATGAAAGTAGCTGGGCCTCGTGGATCGGAAGCACGTTCGCGACCGCCTTCAACTCCACAATGACGGCATCTTCAACCAGTAAATCCAGCCGATAGCCGGCATCAATCTTGACACCATCGTACACAACCGGTAGTGTGACCTGGGTGAGCACCTTGAGGCCGCGTTTACGCAACTCATGCGCCAGACAGACCTCGTAGGCACTTTCGAGCAGCCCCGGCCCCAGGGCCGTATGAACCTTCATCGCCGCATCCACGATCTGGCCGCTAATTTGGTTTAGTTCCATAGATGCTTTTCTCACCGCAGAGTACGCCGAGGTGCGCAGAGGTTTTTGATTTATTCATGCCCTCTGCGTTACTCTGCGCCCTCTGCGGTAAACAGACTACTCTGCACCGGCGCCCCGCCCCGCTGTTCCCCAGCCAGCCGTGCCATCTCGGGCCAGCTCTGCACCAGGCTGTTGTAGGCCAGCGCCTCGGCGGCGCGCTTCTTGCGCTCGCAGATCGCGTAGAGCCGGTAGGCCAGCTCGCGGGCGATATCGGCCTGCGCTCCAAGCTGCGCCAGCAACTCGGCGGCGCGCTGCTCACCCCGCTCCAGCACCCGCACCAGGTGGTGTGTCATCTCCCACACGGTCAGGCGGCTGTCGGCGGTTGGATCCCACTGCGCAGGCAGCTCCTCAGGCCGTAGCAGCCGCACCTTGCCAGCGCCAGAGGCGATCAGACCGGCGCTGACCATACCGCCGACGCTGGTGTTCTTGGCTTTGGAGAGCGTCTCGGCGACGCCATACTCGCCTGCGTCGAAGCCGTACTGCTCGAACCAGGCCAGCGCCCAGCGCGTATCTGCGTCGAAGTCGCCCTCCTGCTCGGCCAGCACCTCGTCGAGCGTGGCGTTGATCAGGGCCAGCGCCTCGCGCACGCTGAGCGGCTTGCCGCTGGCGTCGATCACCTTGCCGTAGCGCGTGTAGACGGCCATGCCGGGGCCGATTGATGCCTGCGCCAGATCGACCGGGGCGATGTTGCCGCGCTGCATATTGGTCAACGCCAGCGGCAATTCTGCTTTGAGCGCTGCAAGGAAGTCGCGCCGGGTGACGGTTGGGGCGGCCTGGGGTCGGGGGCGGCAGACGAGGACGATTGAGGAGGCGAGGGCGCTCACCTCTTTCTTCAGGTTTCCTATTAGCTCTGTCCGCATCGGCCAGGTGCCGCTGATGGCAAAGCCAGCACGGATGACAGCATCAAGAAAGGTTTCCCACCCAGTACTTGATGTGCCATCGGCACTGTCTGTCTCAGATTGCTTGAAGGCATAGTAGATGGTGACCGGGAAGGCGGGGTGCGCCTGCTCGGCGAGACGACCCATCGCCTTCGTCATCCCATCAAGGAAAAACTGCTCGGCTTTCTCCTTGCCACCATGGCGATAGGGTGTCGCTACCAACTCTTCGGCTTTTGGTACAGCCAAAGTGGCAAAGAGGTCAGGAAACACAGTCTTTAAGGTGTGTCTCATCCAGACATAAAAGTAGTCCGACAAGTCTGCATACCCAATATTGTCATAATATGGCGGGTCAGTAGAAACCACTCTATTAAGTAAAGTAGTATTATTTGCCGCGTCTTGTTGAACAGACTTGCCCGGAGTTGCTTGAAGTGGAAGTCTTTCGAGAACCTTTCCAACAGCATGTGACGTAATTCCAAAACCACCACCAGCGTCGGATAGAGGATTGGCCTCCGCGTAATCCCATACCATAGGGACCGCTTGACGACCGAATGCTTGCGTAAGTCTATCCGGATCTTTTTGCCAAGTTGCTTGTGTTGTATTAGTTAAAGTCGCTTTATCGAGACAAAACGCCAAATACACCCCCACTGCCTCGGCATACGCCGTCGCGCCGCTGCCGCCGGCGGTAAGGGGCAGGGCGTGATCTACCGCAGAGGACGCGGAGGGACGCAGAGGATTTTGAACATCCGTTCCTTTGCGCTCCTCTGCGCCCTCTGCGGTTAAACCTGCGCCCTCTGCGGTAAACAGCGCGTCGCGGCGCACCCGCTCGCGCGCTTCGCTCACCAGGTCGGCGAAGGTGTTGAGCGCGACGAGTTGGCGTGGGGTGAAGAGGTGTTTGAAGTGAGTTAAGCCATAAAGTGGCGTAAACATTGAGCGTCGATCAGGCGGAATCTCAACATCCGGCTCCCATTCCGGTTGGGCCTGGCGCGCAATTGCTTCATGTTCAGGCGTCGGCGCGAGATACACCCGCCCACGATCGCCCTCGGCGACGATCGCCATCAATCGTGCGCTCATCCGCCCGGCGACCCCTTCGGCCTTGATGTAATCGCCCGCGATCGGCATATCAGACATCAAACAGCGGAAGTTGGCGCCACGCGCCAGCTTGGTGCCATTCTTCGCCGCCTCAGCATCCTTCGGCTTACCCACCTTCACCGTAAAGCAGTAGCTATCGCCTTCGATCACCGGCTCGACATAGGCTTCCTTGCCGGGCTTGGTCGAGAGCATGAAGGTCGAGGCGAGTGGCACATCGATGTGGCGGAAGGCGGGGTTGGGGCTTTTTACAGTACGTGCCCAGAGCCAGGCGATCACGGTGAGCTTCTTGCCAATGTATGGCAACAGATCTCTGCGCTCCTCTGCGTCCTCCGCGGTAATCTTTACCTTTGGGTACAAATGCCCAATCCGCTTCTCAGCCTCGTCGCGCATCCACTGACCATAGTAGCGCACATCCTCGGCCAGGCCCGCTGCACCGCGCCAGACCGTTTCTACCGCAGAGGACGTGGAGGAACGCAGAGGGTTTTGTCTATACGATCCTCTGGGCTCCTCTGCGCCCTCTGCGGTTACACTCACCGGCGGCATGCCTGCGAACTTGGGCGGGATCTCAATCATCGCCTTGTTGATCAGCACCGCCACCGGATTCAGATCGCTGGCGTAACTCTCCAACCCCAGGCGCTGGGCTTCCAATGGCAATGCGCCGCCGCCAGCGAAGGGGTCGTGGAAGGCAGGCAGCTTGTCGGGGTCGAACAACTCGGCCGCGCGGGGGTGATCTTTGTTGTCGGCGCAGGTGCGGCGCCAGCTCTTCCAGATCTCATCGCGGGCCTGCTGGAGCAGATCCTCGTTGGTGGTGTTCTCCCACAGCACCAGCTGCTCGATCAGGCGGAACAGCCGTTGGCGTTCGGCCTCCTGCGCCGCCTCGGTCGGGAACAGCTCCGGCCAGGATGACGGATCATCAACCATCTGGGCGAAGATCACCGCCCGTGCCGCCGCAAGTGGCCGCCTGGCCCACCAGAGGTGCAGCGTGCTGGGGTGGCCGTGGCGGATGCTCTTCTCGCGGGCGCTGGCGATGTTGATTTTCTCCAGGGGCAGGGCGACTTCGATCAGTTTTTTGGGCTGCCTGAACTGCGTCATGACTCACCATTCGTTTCTGCTGGCGGTGACGAATTGCTACGTTGCATGACCTGGCGTACTACCATCAGCGCTTCGTCAGCATCGGCTTCATTCGGCATTCCTTCCGCCAGGGTTCCGGGGAGAGCATCAGGATAGCGGGTAGGTATGTAGAAGCGATCCAGCAACTGTAGATCGAGCGCGATGTCGGAAAACGGGTTCGGCTGAAGGAGCGGCAACAAGTCGCTAAGCCGGTGGGTTCGTGGAGGAAGAACACCTTGCTCGCTCAGCACACCCTTCACCACTTTTTCTGCGCACTGTTGCGCATGAAAACAGACCTGGTTGAAAATGCCAGCCTGACGGGCAAGTTCGGCCATCGCAAAATCTTCACGAGCAAACTGAATCCAGTGCTCACGCTCGCTCATACAGGACTTTCCCTTTCCCCAGGATCTCGTCACGCACAAACGCACGTTCCTGGGTCAGACGCGCAAACTCTGCCGGCGTATAGACCAGAATATCGATGCCGACACGCGGCTGAAGGAGTTGCAGGATCGCTTTGACCCGATCAAGAAATCGCTGGTCGCTTTGATGCACAACCACCAGATCGATGTCTGACCAGTCGTGCAGCGTATTATCAGCCAGCGAACCGAAGAGGATAATTCGCTCTGGATGAATGTGCTCTTTGAGCAATGCCACATAGCGCTCGAGCTCTTGCTCAAGTACGGCACGGCGCTCGGTGAGGTTGTGGCTATCGACCGTCGATGCACTCATGGCTCCTGCTCCCCAAAGCTGCCCCAGATCTCCTGCCGTATCTCGGCAATGTCGGTTTCGTCGGCGGATTCACCGAACCAGAGCCCACCAAGGGCGACCGGGGTGTACACGGGCTGATGCAGGGCATGCCGGGTACGGAGAAACGCCACAAAATCTGTGACTTCTTCCAGGCGTTCCGCCGGGAGTGTGTCCAGCAAGGTGATAATCTGCCGCTTCATCTGTTCTTGTGCGGTCACGGCTGGCCGTCCTTTCGTCCTCTACCGAGAAAATGCAGAGGATGGTGTCATTATAGACGCTCTGCATATCTCCGCGCTCACTGTGGTCGCACGTCTTATGCAGGCATGGTGGCCCGCGCCAACAGTTCGGCCAATGTATAGTTGACACTGGTCACGCCAAAATCCGGCTCGCGCTGGAAGGGCCGGCGCAGGTAATGCACGCGGTGCGTATCATCGGGCTGAAACTCGACCATGGCGAGAATGTACTGCTCGGGTTTGTTGAGCGAGTAGAGGATCTCATTCTTCGTGACGGTGATCGTCTCGGCACCGGCGACGCGGCCCTTGACCTCGATGAAGCGCAACTGGCCGGTCGTCGGGTCGCGGCTCTCGATATCATAGCCCAGCTGCTCGAACTCGCGATCGACCGGCATGAAGCCGAGATCACGCTCGACGGCCATCACCGCCGCACGTGCACGCGCGGCAGCGGCCTGCGTATCGCCTGGGAGCGCGGGCGTCCCGCCCGCCGGTTTCCCGGTGATCGCCGCGATCAGCCCGATCGGCACGACGACGAGCCCGCCGAGGATCACCGGCGGCAGCGCGGCGATCTGCGCTTCAAGATCCAGTTGCTCCATGCGCTTCTGCAGGCGGGCCTGCATCTCGTCGGCGCGCCACCGCGCCTCCTGCGAGTTCAGGCGCGCATTGGACTTGCCGGCCTGCTCCTGGAGCTTCAGCTCCTCCGCCCGGTAGTCCCAGTAGTTGATCTCTTTGGTCAGCCGGTCCTTCACCGCCGCGCGGGTCTTCTCGATCAGGTGCAGCCGCCGGCCGCGCACTTCCTGGAGGTGGCCCGGCACAATCTGGGCGATCGCGTGGCCCAGCGCCTGCTGCTCAAGGTCGCGGGTGATCCAGGCGCACTCCGGGCGGGCCAGTAATGCATCGACATCCAGCTCGCCATCGTCGAGCGGGCGGTAGTCAAGGTAGGGCGCATAGCGCAGACTGCGGGTCGTGCCGTCGGCCGCCAGCTCGACATACAGCATCTGGCGCGAAATCGTCCGGCGCTCGCCGCCTCCATGCTCCCCTCTCCCCGCCGTGGGAGAGGGGTAGGGGGTGAGGGGGCTAGCATCCTGAATAGCATGCTCCAGCGAGAAGAGCACCCGCGGCTGCGTGCCGTAATCGCAGGTATCGACCAGCACCGTGCCGCGACGCAACAGGTCGCGATGGCGCTGCAGCAGCAGATCGAGTGTCGCATCGAGCAGCGGGTGGCCGGGGCAGACGAACGCGGCGAGCGGCTGGCCGGGCGGCGTGAGTAGCCCTTTCTCAAAGGCGATCCGCTCATAGCGTGGCAGCACCGGGTCGCCAATACCGATCATACGGTCGCGGTTGCGCACCGGCGCCGGGACATGGGTCACTTCATAGCGGCGCGGCTCACGCTGGCGCAGCGTGCCACCCAGCTGCTTGAAGGCCTCCAGGAAGAAGGACTCGATATAGTGCGGCTGGAGCCGGCGCGCCTCGGCGCGCTCCATGTCTTCGCGCACCCGCGCCACCTGGCGAGCATCCATCGCGTCGTGGGCCAGCGCCCGCTCCTCCAGCAGATCCTGGATCTGCCGCCGATCCACGGCGTTCTCGATCGCCTGGGTCAGCCGGGCGCGGACATCGGGGCGCTCGCCATAGCGGACGGCGTCGATCAGCAGCTCGCGCAGCGGCTTGCCCTCAAACTGGAGCTTGCCGAGCACATCGAAGACCTGGCCGCCCAGCGTCGTGCGGGCCTGCTCCAGCTTCTCCAGCAGTGTGGCATAGACATCGCCCTCACGGGTCTCCTCGGCCACCAGGTTCCACAGGTGGCAGACCTCGGTCTGGCCGATGCGGTGGATGCGGCCAAAGCGCTGCTCCAGGCGGTTTGGGTTCCAGGGCAGATCATAGTTGACCATCAGGTGGGCACGCTGCAGGTTGATGCCCTCGCCGGCGGCGTCGGTGGCGATCAGCACCTGGACCTCGGGGTCATGGCGGAAGGCCTCCTGGGCCTTGAGCCGCTCCTCACGGCCCATCCCGCCATGGATCGTGACTACAGCCTCAACCCGACCGAGCAAGGTACTGATGCGCTGCACCAGGTAGTTCAGCGTGTCGCGATGCTCCGTGAAGACCACCAGCTTCTGATGCGGCGAGGGGGTGGGCCGGGCAAGCTCACGCACCTGGTAGGGTTCGCGCTCCTCGGCCAGGCGGTTGGCGATCGCCGCCGGGGTAAAGATCTCGCCCAGCAGGCTGGCCAACTCGCGCCACTTGCGATCTTCACCACTCTGCCGTACAGCGAGCGCCAGCGACTCAAGCCGCGCCAGGTTGGCGATCTCCAGCTTCAGCTCATCGATCGTGCGCGCCGCCGTTGCCTGGTCGAGAATCTCCTCTTCGACCTGGGCCACCTCATGGTCGGGCGCGTCCTCGAGGTCTTCCAGGTCTTCCAGGCTGAGATCTACCGCGAAGGACGCAGAGGAGCGCAGAGGTTTGAAGATATCAGATCCTCTGCGTCCCTCTGCGTTCTCTGCGGTGAAATTCCCTCGCTGGAGCAACTCCAGCTCGCGGAGGCGTTTCTCCAGGCGTTCGCGGCGGCGGTGGAGCGATTGATAGATCGCCTCGGGCGAGGATGCCAGGCGGCGCTGGAGCACCGTCAGCGCGAAGCCGACCGTGCCGGCGCGCTTGTCGTTCTGCAGCGCCTCGGCGCGGTTGAACTCCTCGCGCACATAGTTGGTGACCTCGCGGTAGAGCTGCGCCTCGGCGTCGGAGAGCTTGTAGGGCACGGTGTAGGCGATCCGCTCCGGGAAAAGCGGCGTGCCATCAAACTTCAGCAGCCGCTCCTTGACCATGCGCCGCATCAGGTCGGAGACATCCACCTGGTGGACGCCATCGCGGAAGCGCCCCTCGAAGCGGTCGCCGTCGAGCAGGGCCAGGAAGAGCTGGAAATCCTCTTCCTTGCCATTGTGCGGCGTGGCCGTCATGAGCAGCAGGTGGCGTGTGAGGGTGCCGAGCAGCTGGCCGAGCCGGTAGTGCTTGGTGTATTTCAGCTCGCCGCCGAAGAAGGTTGCGGAGAGCTTGTGGGCCTCATCGCAGACCACCAGATCCCAGCGGCCATCAACAGCCTGGAGCTTCTGCTGGACCGACTCGTCGCGGGCCAGCTTGTCGAGGCGGGCGATCACCAGGTGGTTTTCAAGGAACCAGTTGCCAGTGCGGGCCGCCTCCAGCTTATCGTTGGTGAGGATCTCGAAGGGCAGGTGGAAGCGGCGGTAGAGCTCATCCTGCCACTGCTCGGCCAGGCTGCCGGGGCAGACGATCAGGCAGCGCTGGAGGTCGCCGCGAGCGATCAACTCCTTGATCAGCAGGCCGGCCATGATCGTCTTGCCGGCGCCGGGGTCATCGGCAAGCAGGAAGCGCAGCGGCTGGCGCGAGAGCATCGTCTCGTACACCGCCGTGATCTGATGGGGCAGCGGCTCGACCAGCGAGGTATGCACCGCCAGCACCGGGTCAAAGAGATGCGCGAGGCGGATGCGGTGGGCCTCGGCGACCAGCCGGAAAAGCCGGCCATCACCATCGAAACTCCAGGGGCGACCGGCGCTGACGATCGCCAGGGTCGGCTCATCGTCACGGAAGAGCAGCCGCGTGCCGGGGCGCCCGCCGGCGTCCTTGTAGGTCAGCTCCAGCGCATCGCTGCCATACCACTGCACGGCGACCACGGTCACCATGCTATCCGGAAGGATGCCGCGCAGGAACGCGCCGCGGGTCAGATCTTCAAGGCGTGTCATGCGTGCTTGCCTCATCCATATCAGCTATAGCCAGGCACAGAAATCTTGCGCCATCCGCATCCTGGGAGCGTGGGCGCCTCACCCGCATGCGCGCAAGATGCGCACGGTCCCACTAATCAATCGTTATGCTGGCTATAGATATGATCCTACAATGAAGTGCAAGAATATCGTATCACACATTGCAGGGCAACAACCAGTGGCGGGTGATCGTTATCCTGGGAGCGCGGGCGTCCCGCCCGCATGTGCGCAAGATGCGCGCGGCCCCACTAATCAATCGTTATGCCGGCTATAGTGATCGTTATCCGTTGTCGCTCGTTGGTGTTTCGCGGGGTTCATGCTACCATCGCCGCTGCAGGCGCGTTCGCGGTTGCTTTGTCGCCTGCAGTGTGCGACTATTTCGGCGGCGTTGGGAAGATCCAACGCAGTATTGTGCATATGGGGAAGCCCCCATTCTGGAGGTATGCTGGTATGGCGTGGGTTATTCTCTTTTTCGCAGGACTCCTCGAAGTTGCGTGGGCACTACTCTTAAAGCAATCTGAGGGCTTCAGCCGACCCTGGCCGACGGCGGGGTTCGCCGTTACCCTTTTTCTGAGCATGGCCCTGCTCGCGCAGGCGCTCAAAACACTCCCTGTGGGCACAGCCTATGCGGTGTGGACGGGCATTGGTGCTGCGGGAACAGCGATTATCGGCATGCTATGGCTCGGTGAGGCGCGAGACGTGCTGAAGCTGGTATCACTTGTGATGCTTGGCGCGGGTATTATTGGCTTGCGTGTCACAAGTACCCACTAGACTGATGTGTCGTATGATCTGGTGGGCGGGCATGGCTTTCATGAACCATGCCCGCTTTCGTATAATGCGTGGTCTATGTTTTCTGTTAGATTCAGTACTTAGAGCTATGGCATCCGCATAAGGGGTAGAGAAACTACACTTCATCAAAGGGCCGGCCAAACTGCTCACGATGTGCAACCTCCCCAAGCAATTTGCGTTTCTTCTTTCCGCGTCCGATCGCCGCAGCGGGATAGCCAAACGCCAGCACGGCCAGGATATCCAGCGCGTCCGGGATACTCAGCAGCGGCTTGATGACGTCGATACCGCCGACAAAGCCGACCCAGTTCGCGCCGACCCCACTGGACCATGCGGTGAGTAACATGGCCTCGATCGCACGGCTGGCATCAGAAACGGCAAAGGGGGTCTTCTCGATGACGATCGCAATGGCCAGAGGTGCCGTTGCAACATAGGGGCCGGAGCGTGCAAGTGCGCCGATCCGGCGGAGGGTATCGCGATTCTCAATGACGATAAAGTGCCAGGGCTGCGCGTTCCTGGCGCTGCCGGTCAGCCGGCCGGCTTCAACAATCTGCCGGATGACCTCCTGGGGCACGGGCGTTTCCATATAACTCCGAACAGCGAGCATCGTTCGTACCGCGTCAAACACTTCCATGGGGCGCTCCTCTCCATCACGTTATCGCACAATCTACTTCGATCATGCCCCGGCGATTCCCATCGTGCGTGAGTGGTGCCGGTGGCCGTCAGAATCCGACGCAATATATCACAAACCACTCGCTGCTTCTCACCGAACCAGGCTGCCCCCGTACAATACACCTTGCCGATCGCGGCAAATGCTGCGAGGGTCGGGCTGGTGCCCCCGACTGCTGATGTCTTCGTCATTGACGCGCTGGTAGCCTGCCCCTATACTCGCCACACGGCTTGCGATCGAGCCCTGCGGGTATCGGGCATCATAGCGATAGATTGAAAGGAACTACCGGTGGTAAACCATGTACAGGTTGTGGATGCCGAAGAAGCGGCGACGCTGACGGCGGCATTGGTGGCGATTCGGAGTTACCCCGGCGAAGAGGCGGCTGTGCAGCAGGCAGTGGCCGGCTGGCTGATCGCCAACGGCATACCGGCCGAGCTCCAACCGACCGCCGAAGCCAACCGGCCGAATGTGCTGGCGCGCCTCGAAAATGGCCCCGGCCCAACCCTGCTGCTTAACGGGCATGTCGATACCGTGCTGGCAGCCGATGGCTGGACATGCGACCCGTGGCAGGGGAAGCGTGATGGTGATCGGCTTTATGGCCTTGGTGCGCTTGATATGAAGGCAGGCGTGGCCGCGATGCTGCTGGCGGCGCGTACACTGCATCAGCAGCGCGATACCTGGCGCGGCACCGTGATCGTCAGCTCGGTGGTCGATGAAGAAGCCTACTCGATCGGTGCACGCGCGCTGGTCGATCAGCGCATTGCCGCCGATTACTGCATCGTCACCGAGTCGGCGTGGCAGCGGCCCGTGCTTGGTGCGGTCGGCAAGGTGCTGGTGCGCGCCGATATCACCGGCAAGGCGGCGCATGGCTCAATGCCGGATGAAGGAATCAACGCGGCAGTCGAGGCGGCCAGGCTGGTCGCCATGCTCGACACCATGCCGCTTGGGCACCACCCACGGCTGCGCGCGACGCAGTGTGTGCTTTCGCTGCATAGCGGCAATGCGCAGTATGTGATCACCGTGCCGGAACATGCACAGTTTACGATCAATCGTCATATCGTCCCCGGCGAAACTGATGCAACCGTGCTGGCCGAGATGCACCCCCTGGCCACGATGCTCAACTCGCCGGCACAGTTTACCTTTGCGGTTGATCCGCCCTACTACCCGCCATGGGAGATCAGCGCCGATCACCCGTTCGTACAGCGCTTTGCGGCCGCGTATATGGCGGAGCTTGGCCATGCACCGCAGTTCGGCTATGGCGTTGGGG
>CALLZL010000543.1 GCA_937859575.1 uncultured Chloroflexota bacterium | reverse complement strand
GGGTTGCCGCCGCCAGGAAGTTCTCCCAGCTACTGGCATTACCCTGGTTCAGCACTCCAGTCGAGCGAT
The DNA here is from genome assembly GCA_937859575.1 of uncultured Chloroflexota bacterium. Lineage (GTDB taxonomy): Bacteria > Chloroflexota > Chloroflexia > Chloroflexales > Roseiflexaceae > CALLZL01. The sequence goes on along the minus strand of CALLZL010000543.1, from coordinate 12,413 downwards.
CCGGGTCATACAGATTGAGCACCGACGCCTGCGCAAAGATATCGGTCGAACCAAGGCTGGCTGGATGATCCGGGTTCCCTTCGATCTTTGTCGGACGCCCTTCGTGACTTTCGGCAATCAGGCCGACACCATAACCGCCCTGGCTCATCGCCGTGGCGAAGAAGAGCGGCTTACCGGGGATGACAAGCTCCGGCTGACGTACATACGGAACGATCTTCTCTTGCGGTTGTTTGAGGGCGAACTGGCAACCACTCAGGCCACCGAGTGCCAGCGAGGCACCCATCAGCTTCAGAAATGTACGGCGCTTGACCGGATCGCGCATTTCAGAAGCACCCTGCGGAAACTCGCGATCAAGCATCTGCTGGAATGCAGGCGTCTCACCCAGTTCGTCGAGGCTGCGCCAGAACTCCCGAGCGCTGCCCGCCTTTAGCCGTTCGCGGATCGCCGCCAGATCAATAGATTCTTTGCTCATGCTACTCTCTGTCTCTGGCCTATCGGTGGCAGATGGCGCAGTTAGTCAACTGCTCCGCCGAGCGGATACGATATTCCTGGACGAGCCTGCGGCCCTGTTCGAGCTGATCAGGCGGCGGTGTCCATGTCGTGTTGTAGATCTGGTCGCGTGGGCGAACATACTGCTCCGGATTGCGGTGGCAGTCGAGGCACCACGACATGAAGAGCGGTTTGGATTTGTAGACAACCGGCATGGCAGCGATATTGCCATGGCATGTCGAACACCCTACGCCCTTGGCGACATGAATGCTGTGGTTGAAGTAGACGAACTTGGGGAGGTCGTGGACACGGTTCCACTGAATAGGGGTGTTGGTGGCCCAACTGTCGCGAACAAACGAGAGTTTCTCGCTCTGGGTGAGGATCTGTGAATGGCATCCCATACACGTTTCGGTGGAAGGGACATTGGCACTTGCCGCGATCTCGACCGAATTATGACAATAGCGACAATCGAGCCGCAACCCGACATGCAGCTGGTGGTTGAAGCCGCCGCCCGGCTGCTCTACAGGAACACCGACATCGCGATGCCAATCCGACCAGCCGAACAGATACCAGATCCCACCAAGAATGACGAGCACCAGAGGAATGCCCACGAAGATACTGAGCCGGGCGAGCGTGTTTGCTCTCCGATCAAAGATCTGAGCCATTGGGCGCCTTTCTACAAACTGAGCCGGAGTCCTGCTGAAGCATGCGTTCCGTACGTGCAGTCCCACGCAATGGATGTTTGACTGTCTCTATTATAGTAGAAAAATCCATGCAAGTTGCAGAAAATGAGGGGTGAATGTGAAGTTGTACACAATCTCCACAACTACTCTATATTACTACCATACCATTATAGGATCCGTTTGCCGAAGGCCGAGAGAGCGAATTCGATCGCCAGTATTGCGGTGGCATTGCGAATATCGAGGATCGGATTGACTTCGACCAGATCAAGCCCGATCAGCCGCCGGGTATCGGCGATCATCTCCATGGCGAGTTGCGCTTCGCGATAAGCAATGCCACCAATCACCGGTGTTCCGACACCCGGAGCTTCGGTCGGGTCGAGCGCATCGAGATCAAAACTCACATAGTAGCCGTCGCGTGCGCTCGAGACCTGGTGGATCGCTTCTTCCATCACCACTGCCATGCCACGGCGATCGATGTCGTTCATGGTATAGATATGCAGGCCGGAGGCACGGAGTTGAAGCCGTTCTTCGGCATCAAGATCGCGCACCCCGACCAGTGCGACATTCCGTTCGTGCAGTGCCGGGGCCGCAGCCAGCACGGAGGTCAGAGCTGGGTGGCCACGCCCGACAAGTGCGGCAAGGCCCATGCCGTGGATATTACCGGAAGGGGTGGTGTCGGCGGTGTTGAAGTCGCCGTGCGCATCGATCCAGATCAGGCCGATCTGGCGGTTGTATGCGGCACCGGCCGCCGAACCGATCGAGGGGCTATGATCGCCACCGAGCACCAGTGGAATGCCGCCACGCGCCATGACCTCGGCAACGTGGCGTGCGAGCATCGTATTGACATCAATCAATGGTTCGAGATAGCGCAAACGCTCGCCGGCTGCCGGAGCCGCAATCGCTTCGGCAAGCGGCACGGTTATATTCCCACTGTCGTGCACCTGATGCCCGAGTGCCGTCAGGCGCTCGCGTAGCCCGGCATAGCGAATCGCACTTGGCCCCATATCGACACCCCGCCGCCCGGCACCGAGATCGACCGGAACCCCGATGATAGTAATATCGCTCATTAGGTTGCCTCTGTATAGGTGCTGCCGCCATGGCGGTGGTACAATAGTGCGAACAGCTAGCTGGTTATCTCTGAAACAAGGAGTGGTTGTGGCGGAAGGTCTGACGATTCTCCCGGTTCGCGGGATCGGCGAGGTTCACCCCGGCGATGATCTGGCGAACTTGATTATAACAGCACTGGCACACCATGATCTGGCGCTCCAGGCACATGATATTCTGGTGGTGACGCAGAAGATCGTCTCGAAGGCCGAGGGGCGGCTTGTTGATCCACGCGAGGTTGAGCCTTCGCATATGGCGCATATGGTGGCGGCGCAGGGCCATAAAGACGCGCACCATTACGAGGTTGTGCTCCGTGAGAGCCGGCGTATCGTACGGATGGCGCGTGGTGTGCTGATTACCGAAACCCACCATGGCTTTATCTGCGCCAATGCCGGTGTTGATGAATCGAACGTCGCCGGCGACCACATGCTCACACTGCTGCCGGTTGATCCGGATGCCTCGGCGGCGGCCCTGCGTGCCGCGCTGCACGAACGGCTCGGTGTCACGGTGGCAGTGATCATTTCCGACACATTCGGCCGGGCATGGCGCGAAGGCCAGGTTAATATTGCGATCGGGGTAGCCGGTATGCTGCCGCTACACGATTACCACGAGCAACCGGATCTGTATGGGTATACCATGCGTGCCACCAATATCGCAGTTGCCGACGAACTCGCATCGGCGGCCGAGTTGGTGATGGGCAAGGTTGATGCCGTACCGGTCGCAATTATACGCGGGTATGACTACCAACCGGCCGATGGCAGTGCGCAGCAGTTGATTCGCCCGGCCGAACGCGATCTGTTCCGCTGATGAAGACGATCCCTGCATCACCCGGCGACCCGCCGGCTGCGCATCGTGATCTGCCGCTGGCGGCGTTGATCAGCGGCCGTCGATCGGTGCGCCGCTTTCGCCCCGACCCGGTCGCGCACGCTGATCTGTATGCGCTGCTTGAAGCAGCGCGCTGGGCTCCGTCGCCGCATGGGCGCCAGCCATGGCGCTTTGTTGTGCTGACACGCCCCGAGCTACGTCGGCAGCTTGCCGATGCGATGGGGGCCGAGTGGCACCGGCAGCTGGCGCTCGACGGCCAGGATGCCGCCGAGGTTGAACGCCGGCTCCAGATCTCGCGCATACGCATCACCAGTGCCCCGGCGATCATTATCCCCTGCCTCTATCTGGCCGACCTGGATGTCTACCCGGATGCCGAACGCAATGCCGCCGAGCAGACGATGGCGATCCAGAGCCTTGGGTGTGCCATCCAGAACATGCTGCTCAGTGCGTATCAGCGTGGCCTCGATACTGGCTGGATGTGTGCGCCGCTTTTCTGCCCGGAAGTGGTCGTGGCTGCACTTGCACTCGATACGGCTCTGATTCCGCATGCACTGATCCCGGTTGGGTACGCGGCGGTTGATCCGGTGCGACGGCCACGGCGCCCACTTGATGAGTTGATTGCCCGCTTCGATTAAGCCTGAACAGCCAACAACTTTATTCTCTATATCATGTATGCTTGTTAGTTACAAAGGAAACCAGGCGCATGCAAGAAGTTCGCGAGATCGCACTCGACGATCTCCAACAGTTCGCCGTTATTGTCGGCAATGCCTACCCGAGTTTCGGGCTCGACACCCCCGAGGCGCTACAGCGTTTCGGTGAGCGGTTGCGTAGCGAGCAGGCTGATCCATTGGCGCGTTACTATGGGCTGTACCGTGATGGCGCACTGCTTGGCGGGATGCGGCTCTACGATTTTACGATGAACATGCGCGGCAGCATGATTCCGGCGGCGGGCGTCGGGCTGGTCGCCGTTGATCTGGCGCATAAGAAGCAGCATGTTGCACGTGATATGATCGCCTTCTTCCTCGAATGGGCGCGACGCCGCGGCGCATTGCTGGCGATCCTGTATGCCTTCCGACCCGATTTCTATGCTCAGATGGGATTTGGCTACGCCGCCAAAACCCACCAGTATCGTATCGCACCCGCCAGCCTGCCGGCACGTGGCGATCGAAGCCGTGTGCGCTTCCTCGGCCCGGCCGATCGCGAAGCCCTGGCGGCCTGCTATGCCCGCTGTGTCGCAGTGACGCATGGCTTACTGGCCAAGCGCCCGGCCGAAATCGACGCGCTTGTAACACCCGGCGCACGCCGCATCGTCGGGTACTGGCAGGGCGACCAGCTACGCGGCTATATGAGCTTCCTGTTTCAACGCGGCGCGAATGTCTTGCTCAACGATATTGATATCCGTGAGCTGATCTACGAAGATCGCGATGCGCTCTTCGGGATGGTCGATTTTCTGCGTAGCCAGGCCGATCAGATCCAGCGCATTATCATCACGACACAGGATGACATGCTGCATCTGCTGGCCGACGATCCACGCGATGGGCAGCATCTCATCTTGCCGCATGTCTTCCATCAGAGCAACAGCTCGGGGATCGGCCTGATGTACCGCGCGCTCGATACCACCGGGTTGCTGCGCACTCTCGATGGGCGGCAGTTTGGTGCCGGCACATGCCGGTTGCGCCTGGTGGTGCATGACAGCTTCGTGCCGAAGAATAACGCCGAGCTCACCCTGGCATGCGCCAACCAGCAACTCGAAGTGATCGAAGAGCGTGCCATGGTCGATGCAACCATCACGCTTGATGTTGCGGCCTTTAGTTCGTTGATCACCGGCGCGGCAACCCTGCGTGGGCTCTATACCTATGGCCGGGCCGACATCTCGGATCCGGCGCTCCTGCCGACCGCAAGCCAGATCTTCGCCACCCCGACGCCGCCGTTTTTCACAACACTGTTCTGATCAGGATCGGGTTATCGCTATCGCCACAGAAGAGTGGGCTGCTTCGCGATAAAGCAAAGGACATGCCATGATAGCTGTATTGGCCGGCGGTGTTGGTGCCGCACGGTTTCTTGAAGGGGTGGCACAGCTTGTGCCACACGAACAGATTGCGGCGATCGTCAATACCGGCGACGATATCGTGCTGCACGGGTTGTATATTTCGCCTGATGTTGATATTGTGACCTACACGCTGGCCGGCATTATCGAGGAGTCGCAGGGTTGGGGCATCCGTGGCGATACGACGGGTGTGCTCGACATGCTGGCACAACTCGGCAACGATACCTGGTTCAAACTGGGGGATCGCGATCTGGCAGTGCATATTATGCGTACAGAGATGTTACGGCATGGTGCCACACTCGCCGAGACTGCCGAACGGGTGCGCCAGGCGCTCGGGCTTGGCATGCAGATCATTCCGATGAGCAATGATCCGGTGGCCACCCATATCGTCACACCGGCAGGCGCGATCCATTTCCAGCACTATCTGGTGCGGCGGCGGGCTCAGGATGCCGTTCTGGGGGTCGAATTTCATGGCCTCAGTGTGGCAGCGCCGGCCCCCGGAGTGATTGAGACGCTCCAGACGGCGCAGGCGATTCTGATCGCACCAAGTAACCCGATTGTGAGCGTCGGTACTATTCTGGGGCTTGCCGGTGTGCGCGAAGCCATTACCGCCGGCAACGCACCGGTTGTCGCTGTGAGCCCGATCGTTGGCGGAGCGCCGATCAAAGGGCCGGCGGCACCACTCATGCAGGCTCTCGGGTACGAGGTCAGTGCCCTGGGGGTAGCCCACTGCTACCGTGATCTGATCGATATTCTGGTGATCGATCAGGTCGATGCTGCTCTGGCTGACGTGATACGTGATCTGGGAATCGATGTGGTGGTAACCGACACAATCATGCGTGGCCCGGCCGAAAAGCGTGCCCTGGCCCAGGCCGTGCTGGTTGCCGCAGGCCTCGCATAAACCAATGCTCTATGCAATTGTGCCAATCAAACAGCTCGGGCTCGTCAAGAGCCGTTTCGCCGATACACTGTTGCCTGCGGAGCGGCGGATTCTGGCGCTGACCATGCTTGAGGATGTGTTGCAGGCACTGGTGCAGAGACCGGCAATCGATGGGATCGGCGTCATCGGCCACGACCAGGAGGTCTTCGATCTGGCGGATCGTTACTGTGTCGATTCGATCCGGGATCAGGCCGGCAATCTGAATGGAGCGCTTACCCAGGCAACACAGCAGTATGCGGCACGCGGTGCGGCTGCCGTGCTGGTGTTACCCGCTGATGTTCCGCAGGTAACACCTGACGAGATCGCGCTGGTTGTGGCGGCCTGGCAACACACCCGCCAGATGGTGATTGTGGCTTCGCACGATGGTGGAACCGGGGCGTTATTGCTCGCGCCGCCGCTGGTTATTCCGTTTCACTTTGGCCGCCAGAGCGCCGCACGCCACCGGGCTGCCGCCGAACAGCGCGGCGTGCCGGTGCGGCAACTGATCGCTGCCGGGCTGGCCCATGATCTTGATTCTGCCGCTGATGCCGGGCTCTTACCGTTCGCCAATCGGTTCACCCGTACCCAGCACCTGCTGGCGGGCTGGAAGATACACCAGCAGACGGTTGTTGATAGCCGATCACAATAGGTATACGCAACACCAAGAACGAAGGAGACATGTAATGGTAACGATTGGATATGCCGCTGCCCTCGAACAGTTTGATCCGAGCGAACTGCTCGATTATTCGATCCTTGCTGAGCAGCACGGGTTCGGCGGTGTGATGGCCGCCGACCACTTTCAGCCATGGGTGCCGCAACAAGGCCACAGTGCGTTCGTCTGGAGCTGGATGGCGGCCCTGGGTGCCAGGACGGAACGCATGACCTTCGGGCCGGGGGTGACATGCCCGTCGTTCCGTTACCATCCGGCAATCGTTGCGCAGGCTGCCGCAACTCAGGCGGCTATGACGCCGGGGCGCTTCTGGCTAGGGCTCGGGAGCGGCGAGGCGTTGAATGAGCATGTGTTCGGCGGCTACTGGCCCGAGCCGCACATACGGCTGCAAATGATGCAAGAAGCGATTGGCATTATCAAGAAGCTGTTTAGCGGCAAAGTAGCACGTCACGACGACGGGAAGTATTTCAAGATGGAACGCGTCAAACTCTGGACGCTCCCCGAGCGGCCGGTGCCGATTCTGGTCGCGACAGCCGGGCCGATCACGGCCGAGTGGACAGGCCAGCAGTGTGATGGGATCATTACCCCGGGTGCCGGGCTCGACAAGCTTCGTATGCTGCTCGGCAAGTTCGCCGATGGCGCACGTAAGGCGGGCAAAGATCCAGCCACTATGCCGAAAATGCTGCAACTGCATATGTCGTGGGCCGAAACAGCCGAAGAAGCACTGCACAATGCCCTGACGGAATGGCCGAATGGCGGTATGCCGTTTCCGAAGCAAGATATCAGATCACCGGAAGATTTCGCCGAGATCGCCAAACTGGTGCGACCCGAAAACTATAAGAATCGCATGCTGATCTCTGCCGATCTCGAAGAACATCGCCGATATATCCAGCAGTTCATCGATCTGGGCTTCGATGAAATTCACGTGCATAATGTGGGGCGTAATCAAGAACAGTTTATTCGTGTCTTCGGTGAGCAAATCATTCCACAGCTACGCCCGGCGACATTCTAACAGCAGGATGTGCTGTTTGAGTGGTATGCGGCTGTTTTTATTTGCATAAATCTCTACAGTGGCTTTGGACGTAAAGCTGCCAAAGCCACACGAAACTCTCTTTGGTGCGGCAAAGCCAAAATCGAATTCCAAACAGCGGCGACTTTTGCACAAGCTTTGCTACAGAAGCTTTCCTTCTTGATTGATTGGCAAAGATAGCATATTATGCATCATACCAGCCCTAAATTGCCGATTTGAAAGGTTCATACCATGCCAAAAGTACGGAAGCTGACCGCTGATGAAGTCAAGTTACTTGAGCGACGCGGCAAAAGCGAGCGCCGCATCATTGAAGAGCAGTATGACGAGATCCTGGCCGAGTTCGCAGCAGGTGATTATGGCGATGTTGATCTCGAGTCGAACGAAAAACGGCCAACCGTCAAGAATCGCCTGCGTGCGGCGGCTGAACGTCGGCAACTGGGCATTAAGTTCTTTCGCATGCGTGGCGAACAGTTGCGCTTTCAGCTCACCGAACGCAATGAAGCAACGAATAATGCCGAGCAGGATCCGATCCCGGTTCCAGTGCTGACGACAACCGCAGCGCCGAAAAATGGGCGGCGCAAAAAGAAAGAAGAAGTAGCCGTTGAACCGCCGAAGGGTGGTGGGCGACGTGGGCGACGACGCAATAATGCCGACACCTAGCCGTTAGAATCGATCGCAAGAACCGCTGTATGCATACAGCGGTTTTCTCTTTGCCTGGATGCAGGCCACCGTCGCGACATCATCTCCGGGTCGCGGCTGAAGAGATGCTATACTGTGCGCATTCGTTACCAACCCAACCATAGGGAAGATCATGCGAATCTATAAAGCGAAGGCGCCGATGCGGATCGGCTTCTTCGGTGGCGGCACGGATGTCAGCCCATATGCCGAAGAGCACGGCGGCAAGGTGCTCAACTGCACCATCGATAAATACGTGCGCTGTATGCTGCGGCCGAATGGCGAGGCCGGGGTGACGATCCGTTCCCTCGATCTCGAAGAAGTGAGCCGCAATCTAACCGGGCGCTGGGAAGGCCGCCTGAGTCTGCCGCAGGCGGTGCTCGATGCCATGCCCGAGGCGCAGGGGGTCGAAGTCACAATGTTCTCGGATGTACCGCCCGGCAGCGGGCTCGGTTCATCATCGGCGCTCGTGGTGAGCATGTTGAAGCTGATCGCCACCGCATACAACCTGACGCTTGATCCCCATACCCTGGCCGAGCTGGCCTACCGCATCGAGCGCGTCGATCTGGGTATTCCGGGCGGCCGGCAGGATCAGTATGCCGCCGCCTTCGGCGGCATGTCGGTCTACCATTTTCGCCGCGAAGGGGTGATTGTCGAGCCGGTTCTGACCGATCCGGCGGCCCTGCTCGAACTCGAAAGCTGCCTGCTGATTGGCTATATCGGCAGCCGCCGGTTGCTGACCGAACACCTGGTAGAAGATCAGGTACGCCACCTGAAAGAGGGCGATACCCTGCGGTACCACGATGAAACCAAGGCATTTGTTGATGAAGCGGTACGGCTTCTGCGCAAGCTGCGCATCGCCGACTTCGGCCGATTGCTGCACGATGCCTGGGAGGTGAAAAAGTCGTTTTCACCTTATATCGCGCCACCCGAAGTCGAGGCGATCTACGCCCGTGCCCGGCAGCATGGTGCCTGGGGCGGCAAGATCACCGGGGCCGGCGGGGGCGGTTTTATGGTATTTGCCTGCCCGTTTGATCGCCGGTTGGAACTCGAACGGGTACTGACCGATGCCGGGGTCAAGATGCGCCCCTTCTCGTTTACCACCCAGGGTGTGCATTCCTGGGGTGTTGAGGTCGCTGAACATGCAACCAGTTGAACATCTGCTTGATCTGGGGGATGTGACGATCGCGGCGCGCGATTGGGGTGGGCCACCCAAAGCACCGGCGCTGCTCATGGTGCATGGGCTGGCATCAAATGCACGGATCTGGGATCTGACGGCACCCCAACTGGCTGCCGAGCGACGTGTTGTGGCGATCGACCAGCGCGGCCATGGGCGATCGGCCAAGCCGGATGTGGGGTACGATCTGCCCACCGCTGTGCATGACCTGGCCGGTGCCATAACGGCACTTGGTCTGGTGCGACCATTGGTGGTCGGCCATTCGTGGGGTGCGAATGTTGCGCTTCAACTGGCCGCCGAGCAGCCCGGGCTCGTCGCGGGTGTGGTACTCGTTGACGGCGGCACCACCGAGTTTGCCGCAACAATGGGGCTGGAAGAAGCCCTTGAGCGCCTTGCACCACCACGGCTCGCCGGTACACCGCGCGATCTGCTCGTTGGGCGCATTCGCCTGCGCTGGCCCGACGAAGCCTGGCGCCCCGAGATCGAACATGCCATTCTGGGCAATTTTGCGATCGATAGTGCCGATCGGCTGACGCCGCACCTGACCTTCGAGCGGCATCTGGAACTGGTGCGGGCGATGTGGCATCAGCGGCCGACCCAGGTGTTTCCGCGGGTCGGCTGCCCGGTGCTGATTATTCCGGTGGCCCCACAGGTTATGAATGACGAAGCAGCGCAGTGGATGGCGCTTAAACGTGCCTCGGTGGCAGCCGCTGAAGCCGGTATCCCACGTGCCCGGGTGGTCTGGGCACACGACAGCATCCATGATCTGCCGCTCCACCGGCCAGAATTCCTCGCCAATCGAATCACCGAGTTCGCCTACGAACTTGTGCCGTATGTACCGCCCGGCGCTCGCTCGCCCCGCTGAACGCATACGCAATGGCAGCGGCAACCCCTGGCCCTAGCCATAAAAATCGGTGAACCCATCGCTATCGAGCCGTTCGAGCATCCGACACACCTCCCGGGCGGCCGCGGGGAGGGGGGCTCCCGGGGGCTGCTCGGCCCTCCCCGGGGCGCCCGGCAGCGCAGGGCGGAGCGTCGGTTCGAGCAATTCGTTCAGCGCCCGCCGCAGGCGCGGTGTCGCTTCACCGCGCAAACGCGGCAGGATCTTCTGCATGATCTGCTGATCAAGTGCCGCCGCAGGCGTGATCACACCCTCGGCATGTTCGAGATAACGCACGATCTCGTGTAAGACACGGTAGCCGAACGGCTGCCCGGCCCGGCTCATAATGGCATGAATCTGTGTAATCGTCGCCCAGCTCGCATCATCAATCACACCGCGATAGTTGGCACGAAAACCGGCCAGATCGACATCGATCAACTCGATCACATTCGCCCGATCGAGGAGTTTGTCCGACAATATATGGGTGCTTTCATCGATATTGACGGTGCCGGTGATCGCCAGGTTGTGCGGCAGCCGCAACGGGTTGGCGATCACCTCGCCACTGACGGCCGTGACGGTTGATCCCGGTGCGCCAAGGTCGATCAGTCGTTCGGTCGTTTCGAGCGCCGAGAGCAGTGGCGCGAGGTAATATTCGGGTCGGGCCAGGTTCATTTCGTCGAGGCATACATAATAGGTTGCACCGGGATCAGCAGCGGCACGCAACAGGAAGCGCAGGAACGGCGTGGTGTGGAATTGGCCGCTGATTGCGTTATAGTAGCCCAGCAGATCGCGTGGGCTGTGCCAATCGGGCTGAACCGCCACCAGCAGGTACTGTTGGTTTTCGTCGCCCGGCTGCAGATCGCCCGCGACCGCATCGGCATACAGGCGGGTCAGGCGGGTCTTGCCGGTGCCAGAGATCCCCGGCAGTATCACAAGCGGCCGGGTGCGCAGCGCCAGGTGGTAGGCACGGATCAATGTATCGCTGATTGTCATGCCCTGCGCCTTGATGCGGGCAATGATCGTCTCGATCGACGGGATGTCATCGGCGGTATAGCTCGCACGCGTTTCGCGCAGCAGCACACGGCTGTGTGTTTCAAGTGCCTCGGCTCGCTCCATGATCGCTTCATTCAACGGCACCAATGCCAGTAGATCGTCGATCAACTGCCGGGTGAATGCCGGCGTGCCAAGGCGCGGGTCATCCCAGCGATACGCGAACCCGGCCAGCAGATAGGCGGCACCACGCGTTGCCAGATAGCGATCAGGCCAGGGAACATCACGAACATCATGCCGGCCGGTCGCAAAGCGCACATCACTCAGACGCTCGACCAGCGGTAACCACACGGCACGCCCCGCTTCCCAGACAAATTGCAGATCCGCCTTGCGGCGGCCACTCAGTTGCAGGGCCACGACGACCCGCTGCTCGGCGGCGCTCAACGCCAGATACACACCACATCCACGCGGCGGACGGTCGAACGCCACGTGGTAGGCATCGATCGGGGCACGTTGCCCATGGCCACGGTTAATATAGCGCTGGCTACGATAGCTGATCTCGTACAATGGCCAGCTGCGTGGAAACTGCTGCGCAGCGACAGCGGCAAACTGCTCGGCAAGCGCGGCAAGCGCCGGGTGCAGGTGCTGCTGCACCGCCGCCCAGCGCTCGCTGATTCCGGGAACCTGCAACGCCGCCAGCGCTGCGGATGTCAGGCCCGTTGCATGTGTCACCGCGTCAATACTCCGCCGGCGGCCGTTGGCCACACGCTGTGCCTGGCCTGCAACACACCACAGACCAGAGAGAATCTGCGGGCAACGCCCGACACTTAAAAGAGCAGATTGGCCAGTGTACGCCGGCCTTCGATCGCGAGTGGATGGCGTTCGCCAAGTGTCGTAAAGAGTGCAACCAGCATCTTGCGGGCG
>CALLZL010000542.1 GCA_937859575.1 uncultured Chloroflexota bacterium | reverse complement strand
TCGCCCGAATTGCTGGTGCGGGTTGAGGATCGCAAAGTGACGACCCCCCCGATCGCGGGAACCCGCCGGCGTGGTCGAGATGTGGCTGAGGATAGTGCGCTGGCCGAAGAGCTGCATGGCGATGAGAAAGAGCGTGCCGAACACCTGATGCTTGTCGATTTGGGGCGCAATGATATTGGCCGGGTGGCCGAGGCCGGTAGCGTCAGCGTACCGGTGTTTATGACCGTCGAGAAATTTAGCCATGTGATGCATCTGGTGAGCCATGTGACCGGGACGTTACGCAGCGATCTGACGGCACTTGATGCGCTGCGTTCCTGCTTCCCGGCCGGCACGGTAAGTGGGGCGCCGAAGATTCGCGCCATGGAGATCATTGCCGAGCTCGAAGGTGAGCAGCGTGGTATCTATGCCGGTGCAGTGGGGCATGTCGGCTTCAATGGCGATCTCGATACATGTATTGCACTGCGCACCATGCTGGTGAAGGATGGCGTAGCCTATGTGCAGGCCGGCGGGGGCGTGGTGGCCGACAGCGACCCGGTGGCGGAATACGAGGAGAGTTGTAATAAGGCTGCGGCCTTGTTGCGGGCTATCGAAGAGGCCGAACGGCTGTAGGAGCAGACCATGATTCTATTGCTCGATAACTATGATTCATTCACCTATAACCTGTACCAGTATCTGAGTGAACTGGGGGCTGAAGTACAGGTACACCGCAACGATGAACTCACTGTTGATGACGTGGCAAGGCTGGCACCCGAGCGGATCGTGATCTCTCCCGGGCCGTGTACCCCCAACGAGGCTGGTATCAGCGTAGCGCTCATCCGTGAGCTTGGCGCACACATTCCGATTCTGGGGGTCTGCCTGGGCCACCAGGCGATCGGCGCGGCATATGGCGGGGCGGTTGTGCGCGCGCCGCAGATCATGCATGGCAAGCTCTCGGCGATCCACCACCACCAGGTCGGGGTCTTTGCCGGGTTGCCGCAGCCGTTTCAGGCCACCCGCTACCACTCGCTGATTGTGCGCCGCGATGATCTGCCTGATGCACTGGAAGTGACGGCCTGGACTGCCGATGGCCTGATCATGGGGCTGTGTCATCGCGAATACCCGGTGCAGGGGGTGCAGTTCCATCCTGAGTCGATCATGACCGAGGCCGGCAAAATGTTGCTGGCGAATTTTCTGGCGCAGCAGAGCGTGAGCGTTTAGGATTCTATTTAATCTGGCTCTGCAGCGGCTGCCGCACCAGAGGCTTGCATGGCACACAAATCATCGATTCTGGTTGCGCTGCTCAGTGGTGTGCTGACGCTGCTGTTGCTGCTGGCGACCGCCGGCCCGATCGGGCTCACCTGGGATGAACCGGCATATATCGCCGCTTCGGAGCTGTATATCGAATGGTTCGATCAGTTGCGGCACAGCCCGGGCTATGCGCTGAGCGAAGCCGGTATTCGTACCTACTGGGATATCAATCACGAGCATCCGCCGCTCAACAAGATCTGGTCGGGGCTGATCTGGATGCTGAGCCGTGGTGTGCTTGATGATCTCACGGCGCACCGGCTGGGCAATATGCTGCTGGTCGGGCTGCTGGCGGCCATGCTGTGCTATAGCGTCGGCCGCAGTTACGGCCCCTGGGCGGGGATCGCGGCGGTGCTGGCACTGCTCAGCATGCCGCGCTTTTTCTTCCATGCCCATCTGGCGGCACTCGATGTACCGGGGGCAGTGGCGTTCTTCGGCATTACGGCACTCTTCTGGCATACCCGTGAGCGACGCCATATCGCATGGGATCTGCTGCTGGCGTTGGCATGGGGGGCCGGCCTGGCAACCAAAATCAATGCGGCATTTGTGCTGCCGACACTCGGGCTCTGGCTTCTGGCTGCCTGGCGTCTTCCGCGAGGAGTCGCATTCGGTCGCATGCTGCGCCGGTTATTGCTGATGACAATCGGCGGACCGCTGGTGTTTGTGGCACTCTGGCCATGGCTGTATCACGATACCGTGGCGCGCATTGACGGCTACATCCGGTTTATAACGGTTGATCACTGGCAGATCGGCCAGTGGTATCTGGGTGAATTCTTCATGCCGCCGCCATGGCATTTTCCTTTCGTCATGGCGGTCGCCGTGACCCCGCTCCTGATCTTTGGCCTGGCACTGGTCGGCCTGTGGCGCGGGTTGCGCTCGATGCAACCTGGTGCGCCGGTTGTTCTCTGGATGTGCGGGGCAATCATGCCGTTGCTTGCGCTTACCACCGGGCGCACGATGGTGTACGACAACGAGCGCCTCTTCATGCCGTTCTTCCCGTATCTCGCGGCACTTGCCGGAGTCGGGATCGTGGCGGTCGGGCAGTATGGTGCGCAGTGGTTGGCGGCGCGCGGGGCAGCGGTGCTGGCGCGCGGGGCGTTGCCGCTGCTGTTGCTTGCGGCACTCTTGCCGCAGAGCATCGCGGCGGTGCGGCTCTTCCCGCACACACTTTCGTACTACTCGGCGGTAGTTGGCGGGCTACCGGGTGCGGTGCGGCTGGGGCTCGAAACGACCTACTGGTGCGAAGTGTATGCGGCTGCCCTACCATTGATAAACGCTGAAACGCCGCCTGGCGCGGTTATCTGGGCCGAACCATGGAGCCATGATGTGCTGCTCTACTATCAGCTCCAGGGGCGGTTGCGCCCTGATCTGCGGGTGGCGCTCACGCGGGGTGCCGGCAGCATTCTGGCCTTCAAAGGGGCTGCCGGGCTAGAAGCCGATATCGGCGAGAGCGACTATGTGATTGTGGCACAGCGTGAAACCGGGCTGCATGTCAATCCACAGATCACGGCATGGGCCGCCAACCGCACCCCGATCCTGGTGCTCGAGCGCGACGGAGTGCGCCTGATGGCGTTGTATGCCGCCGGGGCATAGCAACACTACGCCCCGGCTCGGTTCGGCTATCCGGTGACTAAGGTGGTGAACGACAGCGGCGGCAGCACGATCGTCAGCGCGCCGTCGTGGATCTGAGGCGGCGTGAGTTCGCGCATACCGATCACATCGGGCTGTTCGAACGAATTTGCGGCCTTCGGATCGCTGCCGGCGACCTGGTATGCCGCCGTGACCTGCTGCGGCGCGCCGCGCTGCCAACGTACCGTGGTCGTCAGCGGCTCGCTCAGGCTCCGGTTGACGATAAACACCGCACCGCTGCCGTCGGCAGCCTGGCTGGCCGAAACATCAAGCAGCGGCACATCGCCATAGCGGCTGGTACTGCTGCTCGGCGCACTGACGTGCGTATCGAGCGCCATTCCGGCGGCATGGCGGCTGAAGAGCAACAGCGGATAGTAGATCGACTGCTTCAGCATTGCGTCGCTGCGCGTCAGGATCGGTGCAATCACATTCACGATCTGTGCGATACAGGCGATCTTCAGCACATCACACCGCCGCAGGAAGACATTCAGCCACTGCGCAACGACCAGCGCATCTTCGAGATTGTAAACCTCTTCGATCAGATGCGGCGCCTCTTGCCACTCGCCGTTCATCTGGCGATCCTTATACCACACATTCCATTCATCCCATGATAAATAGACATCATGCTTCGACCGGTGTTTCGATTTTACATACCGAATTGTGGCTGCCAGGGTATCGACATGATCCTCGAACTGGCGGGCGAGTGCCAGATACGAAGGGGTGTCGTTGTCGTGGTTTGTGGCATAGTAGTGGAGCGAGAGATAATCGATCTGTTCCCAGCAGGTTTCGAGCGCCGTACGATCCCATTCGGGGTAGGTCGGCATACCGGTGGAAGACGAGCCGCACAGGATGAGTTCGATCGAGGGATCGACCCACTTCATCATTTTGGCGGCTTCGCGAGCCTTGCGCGCATACTCCTCGGCATCGAGATGCCCGATCTGCCATGGGCCGTCCATCTCGTTGCCAAGGCACCAATAGCGGACGCCATACGGTGCGGCGTGGCCGTTGGCAACCCGCTGATCGGCCCAGAATGTGCCGGGATTCGCATTACAATACTCGACCAGATCGGCGGCCTGCTGGATGCTGCCGGTGCCGAGGTTGACGCCCAGCATCGGCTGGGTATTGATCTCGCGGCAGAATGCCAGAAACTCATCGGTGCCGAACTGATTGGTTTCGATCGAATGCCATGCCAGTTCGCGGCGGCGTGGTCGCTTGTCGCGCGGCCCAACACCATCGCGCCAGTCGTAGCCGCTGAGGAAGTTGCCGCCCGGATAGCGGATAACGCGATAGTTCAGTTCGCGCAGTGCGGCAAGTACGTCGCGGCGCAGGCCGTTTGCATCGGCATGTGGTGAACCAGGCTCGTAGATCCCCTCGTAGATGCAACGCCCCATGTGTTCGGCAAAACCGCCAAAGAGTAAGGGTGAGATGGCGGCAATCGTGCGCTCAGGATCGATATCGATCTGTGCGCCGGCCCCTGTGCTGCTCATCGCTCTGGTTCCTTTCGGCGACACACTATTGCGTCGCTATGCGAAGAAGCGCCGTCGCGCTTGGGCATATTATACAGGCATTGACCGCATTCCCCCGCCGCCGAAAGATGGCGGTTCCATGCTTCCATGCAGAGGTTTTTATGGTATACTCCAAACCGAACAAGTGTGCAGAAAAGAAGAATAATCAATGCAACTGCTCTATCTCGATCCACAACTGCTGGATGCCGATCCGCAGGGTGTTCGCGAAGATCCAGGTGATGTCGGTGGCCTGGCAGCGACGATAGCCGGCCATGGGTTGCTGCAACCGC
>CALLZL010000541.1 GCA_937859575.1 uncultured Chloroflexota bacterium | reverse complement strand
TCTCCATGCGCGGTGATGTAAGGCCGAGCCTGCCGTGGGGTTTCGGCGGCCGCAAAGGTGCGGCGCAGCAGCGTGGCCGGTTGCGGCCGGTTGATATCCTCTTCCCAATCAGGGCTGATCCACTCGGCCGACCAGTCGGCAGGCGACAGGAGTGAGGCTTCAAGTGCCAGTGGTGGGCTCCACGGCGACACACTCCCATCGTTTCCCCAGACCTGCACCCGGATTTCACACTGTTCGCGGGCGGCGAGTGGCGCAAACGGCCAGGGCTGCAGCACCGAATCGTGTGTGTCGATCCGCCCGCTTGCTTCGAGGCGACCATCGGCCATGCGGCGCTCGATCATATACGCCGCCTGAACCCATCCGGCCGGGGCTGCCGCCATAGACCAGGAGATACGGGGCGTCGCTGAAGCGATGCCAAACCCATCGCGGTTCTGTTCGACACGAAGATTGCCAACCAGTAGTGAAGTGGACATGCTGATCCTCGCACTCTATCGTACCCCATTATTGGAAAGCACGACAATAAAAAGTCGGCAGCCCTGGCTCCAGGGCTGCCGACAGTATACCTGCTCAACGTTGTGCAGGGAACCGACGAAACTTCAACTCAGCGATGCGCTCTTCTGTTCGGTCTTGCGCGGCTCTTCGCGGCGGGGCCGACCATCGATCCAGCGCCCCCAAGCGATCAGCAGATCGGCGAGTCGGCTACGCAGCGACATAATGCGGCTTGCGCGTGCCGGCAGCTCGCGGGCACGGTGGTAGGTATTGGCTTCGGCGATCAGCATTGCATGCCGATCGCGGCTACTGTCACGCAGGTCGTGCCAGTTCATCATAGGATCTTCCTCTCGTGATATATCGGCAGAGCGGCCCGAGACCGGACGTATGGGCTGTACGGGGGCAACCCGCTCTGCGAAAAGGCAACATAAAACCGCGGCTACCCATCATGGGTATCGCGTCTTCGCGGCACTGCGACTGATTGTTAGCAGGATGGGCGTCGGCACTGATCGTCCGGAGGAGGACTGCGGTGTCCGTGGTTCGACACGAATGTCGTTGGCGGCGATGATACGAAAGCGCTCACGGATCGAGCGGCACTCGAAACGTTGCCGCGATTGTGTATATCTTCACATATACACTAGCGGTATTATACCCCGCGCTTACCGGGTTGTCAATGATAGGTTGCTTATGTGCTTATGCACCAGGGCGTATGTGTTCTCGCGCCAGGGAGGATACGCGAGGAGTTGCATGGCATGCTACGCACAGCAGACGGCGACGCATGCGCAGCTCAGGATGCCATCCAGGCTCAGAGGCGCGGCTAGAGAAAACGCATATCTGAGCCGCTTCGCGGCGAAGGATTGCTCGAAGCAGCGGAGCAGGCTGGAGTACCATTTCAGAGGTTTAATTAAACATTACATTCCTTATGTTTGTTTAGAATGATACTGATATTCCCCACCATCGTCGTGTTGTACCACCAGCAGCAGCCCGGCGCGCACACTGACACTACCGGGCGGTTCGAGGAGCACATTGCTCACACCGCGGGCACGGTCGGCGCGCAGGGTTGCGTCGCTCAGTGGGTAGAGCAACCCGCGTGTCGTAACACCTTCGACGGTCGGGGTGAGCGGCAGCAGCGAAATGGTATCACCACGTATGCCGGGCAATACGGCGTGGTCGCGCACCAGAAAGAGGGTCTGGCGATCGGCAAGTAGTTGGATCCTGGATCCAGCCAGTTCCGGCATCGCCAGCATTGCCACATTGGCCAGGGTATGATCCCAGCGCCCGCCGAGCGCACCGAGCACATCGATCTGCGCCGCACCTCGCTCGGCTGCCAGCAGCAGCGCCAACCCCAGATCGGGCTGGTCTTGCTCACGCGGGAAGCGCCGCCCCTCGCTGCCACGCTCAACCAGTGCTGCAACCTGCGCATCGCTCAGCGAGTCGAGATCGCCAATCAGAATATCAGGCGTTATGTCAATATTCAGCAATGCTGCAGCACCACCATCAGCAGCGATCAGCAGGTTTGTATGTTCGATCACAGTGCGGTAGGGGGCGAGATCGATATTAGGGGCATTGGCAATAATAAGCGTGTGCATGTCGGGTAACGTACCAATCGTATCAACCGTATCCATCGGCTGTGAGTGTACCATGTTCCTTTGCCGCTGTATTCAGCTGCCATGCTACAATACATATCCATCGCTTCGATATGTAGCAGTGCCATGCTGAACACTACCGCACGAGTACAGCTTGCGCTTCGTCTGCTTGGTGCGCCGC
This sequence comes from uncultured Chloroflexota bacterium, assembly GCA_937859575.1. Taxonomy (GTDB): domain Bacteria; phylum Chloroflexota; class Chloroflexia; order Chloroflexales; family Roseiflexaceae; genus CALLZL01. The sequence goes on along the minus strand of CALLZL010000541.1, from coordinate 323 downwards.
GCATCGAGCGTGATGGCGTAGTCGTGCGCTTCGATACCCGTAAGGCGCTGGCATTACTGGCGTACCTGGTACTCGCCGATGGGCCGGTGCGGCGCGACACACTTGCCGCGTTGCTCTGGCCGGAATATGCCCAAGGGCGGGCGGCGCTGCGCCGGACACTCTCTGCGCTGCAGGCCGCGCTCGGTGATCAGTGGGTTGTCAGTACCCATGACGATCTTACCCTCCGGCGCGACCCAGCATTCCTGATAGATGTCGAACTCTTTCAGGCACGGATTGCCGAGGCCAATGCTACAGCCAATGCAGCCGAACGGCGCGCTGCATTG
>CALLZL010000540.1 GCA_937859575.1 uncultured Chloroflexota bacterium | reverse complement strand
CTTCATCGGCGGTGAGCAGGTGGTAGGGTGCGCTATTGACCGGCGCGACGGGTGGTGGGTAGATCACGGCACGCAGCTGGCGCATGGTAGTATTTTGCGGCACCGGCGGGCGGCAATCGATCACATCCGACACCGGCAGGGGGGTTGGTGGGCGCGGCGTTGCGGTGCGCGTTGCCGTCGGCGGCGGCGCGCTGGTGGCGGTTGCGGTGAAGGTTGGGGTCGGGGCAAAATCATCATTGACGATCGTGCCGATTCCGGTACCATCGATGATATCGATCCGGAAATCACTGTACGATCCTTCAAACGCATCACTCAGCACCACCGCGAAGGTTTCGTCCGGCTCTACATTGGTGTCGCCGATTACCGGCACACTGATGGTTGCGGTGGCCGGTACATCGATATTCGATGTAAACAGGGCGAGTGTACCGCTGGTGAAGATGTAATCGGATCCGGCCACAGCGGTTCCATCGACGGTGGTATAGCTGACGCGGGCGGTGAATCCGCTCTGCATGGGTGGCGCGCTGATCTGCGCCATGCTGCGGAAGGTATTGCCGATATCAAACGCCTGGTCGGGAACCCATGTCACGGTAAAGACGGCATTGACGGTGCCGCTGTTGCCTTCGATCACCCGCGCATCGCTGATATACATACCGGGGGTGGTGATCTGTTTCGGCGGCAGGCTAAGCCCTGGCTCAGCTGCGAGACGGTAGAAGGGTGCGATATGGCCCGGATCGCCGACATTCACAATCGGCTGATAGAAGCAGAGGATGGCATCCTGCGCCACATACTCATCGCCGCGCAATGGGATGCGGGTTGTTACCGGTGCGCCAAGCACCCGATCGAAGGTGATCACCCGGTTGGCACCGGCAACCACTGATGTGGGGGTCACGGTCGCCTGGGCGGTTGCGGTTTGCGCCTGGACAATCGCCTGGGCGGTTTGCGTCTGGGCGAACCCGAGCGACTGGGCCGTTAGGGTGGCCGCCAGCGCATCAGCCTGAGCGGTTGCGGTCTGTGCCTGGGCGAGTACCTGGGATGTCTGGGTCTGGGCTACCTCCACGGCAATCGCCGTACTGGTCTGTTCGAACGCCAGCGCCTGGCCCGTCTGGGTGGCGGCGATCGCCTCGGCGACTGCTGTCTGCTCGACGGCATCAGCACCGGCGACGCTGGTCTGGGTGGCGGCAATCGCTTGGTCTTCGGCGGCACGGGTTGCTTCAACCGCCGCCACCGTCGCACCGGCATCGGGGGTCGGGATGAGAGTCGGCACTGGTTCGGCCGTCAGTACAGCAATCGGATCAAGGGTCGGTGTGAGGGTCGGGCAGAAGAAGGGCACGGTGGCAACCGGGCAGACGATCGGGCGCAGGGTGGCGCGGCGCTGGTAGAGCAGCCCGATGCAGCCGAGAATCATGGCGAGCACCGTGGCGATGATGGTAGCAGGCACAACACAGCTCTGGAAGAGGGGGCGCTGCACGAAACGGCCGCCGGCTTCACGGGGGAGCGGCGGGTTCTGCTCATCGATACCTTCGGTCGGGTTGGCGACGATACGGAAGCCATACATCTGTGGTGTGTTGCCGATCAGCCGGGCACGTGTACAGTGAACCCGCACCTTTACCGTGCGGATCTCGCCGGCTTCAACCGGCAGCAGCGGTGGCGGCGAAAAGCTGATTCGCAGAATGTTTTCGTCGTCGCTACCGCGATACTGGAAGAACTGCTCGCGGTTGCCGGCATTTTCGAGCCGCATGGTATAGGTCGCACTGCGCCAGCCGGCCATCTGCACTGGCTCCAGGCTCAGAAAGAACTCATCGAAGGGGTGGATTGTCAGTTCGGCCTCGGCGGTCGCCTGTTCGTGGGGCCGGGTCTGCATCTGAGCCACGACGCGCATGTCGTGCAGGCCGGCGTGGCTTTCGGGCCGGCGCGGCGGTGTGATAAGAATCACTACATCAGTACTATCGCCAGGGTAGAGGTTGACCATGGCCGGCATGACACTGACCCATTCGTCGGGCAGGCCTTCGACGGCAATCACAATCTGATCGACGATTTCGGAACGATTGCTGATTGTTGCCGTCAGTTGTGCCGATTGACCGGCATCAACCAGCGGTTGGGTGTTGTTGAGTTTAATAAAGATCTGTGCCGGGCGTGGTGGTGCATCGTCGGGCGGCAATACCGGCGACGGCACCGTCGGCGCGGCATGGCGATCCGGGTCGGGCGGCAGTGGCTTGCCGAACACCGGCGTAACAGCCGGGCCGCGCAGCGATTGGCCGAGCAGATCATCGAGCAGTGCCTGATCTTTTGCATCGACCGGTGGAGCGGCCGGGCCGAGGGTCACGGTGATCAGGGTTGTGCCAATGCGAATCACACTGCCATCGCGCAACGGCAGGGGGATCGGTGCGGTGAGCAGCGTACCATCGAGATCAGTCACACCGGTACCCGAGATATCGAGCAGCTCGCTGCCACGGTCGTCGCTCAGGATCTGGGCATGCTGCGGCGCCACCTGTGGGTCGCCCAACACCAGATCATTCTCGGCCGTGCTCCCGATGCGGAACGTGGCACGATCAATATCAACCACCTCGCGGCGGCCGTCAGGGTGAAAGATCGTCAGCCTGCCATATGCCATAGAATTCGATCTCTGCGTGTCTCGCGGCAGCTGTGTACTACCGAAAGCAACGCACATCAAGGGTGATCAGGGTGCGGGCATGGCCGGCGAAACAGGATGACACGATGCCCTGCCACCGGTGCAGCACCAGCATACCACAGGGATCCGCTGCGTGTGGGGATTACTCGCCACTGCGGCGCAAATCGAGGTAATAGCTGGTGTGTGCCGGCTTTTCGCTGTCGATTATTGCTTCGACCAGTTCCTGTTCGACATGACTGGTAGTTGGCACGGCCAGCACAACCCGGAAGATATGATCGGGCAGATCGGGATCGCGATCGGCGCGCCGTACCAGCCCTGGCTCAACGATGGTTGGTGTGACGCCGGTATAGATCTTCAGGTATTCACTCAGACCGTAGTGGGTTCCACGCCAGCGATAGAGTTCGGCGGCCCGGGCAACCAGTTCGCGCCGCCGCTCGATCGGCCAGCGCTCATTCAGCACCAGCGCCACCCACGAGGCCAGCCAGGCAAGCAGCGAATCCGGCACCAGGCGTGGATCAAAATAGTAGTGGAACTGACCCACACTGCGTTCGACCGGGGCAAGTACCGATTCGAAGATCAGCAGAAACCGGTTGAGAAAGTTGGTTTCATCGGTCTGGTATGGTGCCGGCAGCAGTTCCATGTAGCGGCTCTTGCCACGCGGCAGGATGCGCCCCGGCGGTAAGCGCGGCGGGCCGCTCTGCTGCTGGGTGCGCGGCGGCGGTGGCGCCGGTGGCCCACCGGCTGCGCCACGCCGTGCGGCAACCCGCCTGGCGATCTCAGGTGGCGGCGTGGCCGGCACCGCAGCGGCAGTAGCCGATGGGGGTGCCGGTTGGGCCGGCGGCTGGATCACCGTCGCCGCCTCAGCCGGCTCGCTCGCCTCCTGGCGTGCCGTCGCATAGCGTAGCGTCACCGTGCCGATGCGGATACTATCGCCATGGCGCAACGGCTGCGGCACACTCGCCTTCAGCCGCACCTGGTTGAGGAACGTGCCATTGGTACTGCCGACATCGATCAGCAGGGTATCGGCAGCGGTACAGATGATGCGGGCATGCAGCCGCGATACCCCATCGGCTTCGAGTTGCAGATCGCTTTCGGCACCGCTGCCGATCGTATTGCTGCCGAGGCGCAGTTCGTAGGTGCGCAGCTGCTGATCGCGCAGGCCATAGATCAGAATACCGTAACCACTCGCCATGGCTCACTCCACGATGGTGATCCGGTGTTCACCGGATGCGATCAGCGACTCGGGCGTCAGCCGTACCTGGGTTTGCTCCTGGCCGTTCACCAACAAGCGCACCTGTTCGATATAGGCCAGGCCGGGCATGCTCTGCAGCACGGCATACACTTCCGAAAGATAAAGATCGCGCCCGAATGGCCAGCCGTTGCCGTCGGGGCCGCCGATCAATGGGTTGAGGAAGCGATACAACCGCTGCTGTGCCTCGCGTGTCAGAGTCTCGCCGAGAGTCTCGCGGGCCGGTTTGAGCCGGGCTTCAACCGACACCACGGTATAATCCGGCGGGCCGATCACCAGTGTGGTCGTCAGCAACCGCCGCCGGTCGAGATACTCTTCGACGGTTCGTGCGAGGGTTGGTTCGATCGGGCGCAACTCCTCAAGGGCGATCTGCCGATCCGGCTGTTCGAGGGTCGGCACAAGCAGCACCCGTACCACCCCGGCCCGCGAGACATCGGTGCCGGCGCGGATGGCACCGCGCGGCTGGATACAGGCGGCCCGATGCACAAGCGGCGATGCCTTGCGTGCCAGGTGTTCGTAATCCTCGGCGGTGACCGCCCGCACACTCGAACGCAGTTCGAGCGGGGCACGCACCATGGCGCGTTGCAGCCGTTCGGCATCACGCCCACCCCGCGCCGATCCACGGTTGATCACCCGGTCGATATAGGGCACGGCGGTCTTGAGTTGATCGATCGTCTCTGCTCCCACATTGCCGACGGTACCGCCACCGGTACGGTAGCGTCGGAAGCGGATCTGGTTGCCGGCCGGCGGCACCCGACCATACTGGCGCTCAGTACCATCCGGCTCGCGGATGAGTGGTCCGAACGCAACTTCGCCCGAAACGCTGTCGAGGGTATAGTGTGGATCGCGTGGCAATGATGCGCCGAAATCGGCACGCTCTTCCCAGACCTCCCAGGTGCCCTGGTCGTCTTGCACTTCGATACATTCGCCGGGCCGGCGCGGCAAGATCGGCCGATATTCGAGTCGAAACATCTGCCCTGGCTGGCCGTTGCTGCGGCCGAGCATCTCGCTGTTAATCGTCGTGGCGTGGGTTGCCGTCACAGTGCCGCCAAGCGCCGCGACTGCCAGCCGGCGGATGCGTGGCGATGCAGAATAGGGCCGGATCCCGTTGCGTGGCTCGATTACGCGGCAACGCACCCAGTAGCCGCTCCTATTATACATCGTACGCTGCTGCATCGTGCGCGGCAGATGCACCACAGTGCGGCCACGCTGATTGAGGCCACGGGTTTCATCAACCTCAAGCTCGGCAGGCCGCCATGCATCACCGCACCAGGCCTCCCATTGCAGCGGCGGCCGCTCGGGGATGATACCCAGGCCTTCGATCTGATCGAACTCAAACGACACCGCCAGAATATGGCCGCTCAGATCCTGCTGATCAGCCAGGTAGAAGGCATCACCGGGGCGAGGTGTCGGGCTGAATGCCGCAAACGACTCGATACCGTCGCGGATCTTGTGGGTATGTTCAACAAACGCCCGTTCGTCGGGCGAGGTCAGCACGCAGCTCAACTGGGGTGGGAAGATGCTAAACGCCGCATCGGTGCTGAAGCGAATGGAATCGAGCCCGATTGTCTGGCGTGTTTCAACTTCGGTACCCGCCGGGATGCCGACCGTCTCGCTGGTAGGTGCCGAGAGCCAGAAGGTCAGATCGACCTGGGCCGGTGCCGGTGGTTCGAGCCGCAGCCCTATCAGGTTCATGAAGGCGATATAGTTTTTTTCCGGCACCCGGTTGACGCGATAGAGCAGGGTATCGACGATTCCGGCAAACAGTTCGATCAGCGTCACCCCCGGATCATGCACATTATGGTCGGTCCATTCCGGGCAGTAGTGCGGAATGCGGCGTTTGGCCTCATCGACCAGATCCTGAAAGTGGCGATCATCAAGATTCGGCATCGGCAGCGGCATGGGATGCTCCTGTCGCAGCGCCCCGGCTGTAGCAGCTACAGTTCGGGCGGAATACTATAGAACGGATAGACCAGTGCGCGTTCATCGTGGGTGGCGCGCACCAGGTAGTGCACGGTAATCAGCAGGCAGCCGTCGGTGCCGGCAGCCGGCGCACATTCGACATCGATCACCTCGATGCGTGGCTCCCAATAGCCAAGCGCCTCGGTCACATAATGCCCGGCGGCTGTCATTGTGCCGGCATTGATCGGGGCAAACACCAGTTCGTGAATACGGCAGCCGAACTCAGGGCGCATCAGGCGCTGGCCGATTGGCGTACTGAGAATAAGGCCGATCGATTCTTCGATCTCATCCTGGCCGCGTGCCAGCTTGATGCCGCCCCGGCCGTTGACCTCGATCGGGAAGCTCCAGCCGCTGCCGACGATCTCATGCGGAAAGGATGTCATGCTAACCTCCGATATTGACCGTCGGGCAGCCCGGGCCGACAATCCGGCCGCCATGGGCGGTCGGGTCGCCGATGCGTGCGGCAAACTTCCCGCCGATTCGTACGCTCGTGCTACCCATGAGGATGGTGGCCGGCGGCCCGGCGCATGTTGCCATATCGCCGACACCGGCGGCCGGTAGTTTGCCGATCAGCACGGTTGGTGTGCCGGGCGGCAGGATCGGCCCGCCGACATGCGGCTTTGGCCCGTCGGACATCGGGCACACGTGGGTGTCGGTCACACGTGCTGCAGGTGGCATTGGTTGCTCCAATCGCCAGGCGCGCAGGCGAGCCTGGCGGTTCGACAGACGGCATTAGTTGATATTGATCAGCGATCCCTTGAGATTCATAATGGCATTGGTATTAATATCCAGCATGGCATTGGCCTGGATCTTGAGGCTGGCATTTGAGCTGAGCTCGACCCCCGACGAGGTGATACTGAGTTTGCCGCCGGTGCTCTTGAGCTCGAAATCGCCGCCGGATTCGATCGAGAGCTTGCCGGCCCCCGAATCCTCAAGCACAATCGTATGTTTCTGGGTTTTAATCTCGATCTTCCCGGCACCGTCGTCGTCGTAGATCGAAATCTGATGGCCGGCGCGGGTCGTGAGGGTGCGCGACTGAACCTTGCCGCCTTTGACGGCCTCGGCGGGGGGGTTATCTTTGCCGTTCCACAGGCCACCGATCACATACGGCCGGTCGAGTGAGCCGTGTTCGAATGCCACCAGCACTTCATCATCGACTTCGGGGAGCACCGAGAGCCCGCGCCCGGCACCGGCACCGGGGGTCGCCACCCGTGCCCAATCGCTCTCGTGGCTGTCATCGAGCCAGGGGAAGCGTAGCCGCACCCGGCCGAGCTTATCGGGGTCGTTGATATTCGTCACGATCGCCACGGCGACACCGGGGGCGGCATTGCGGGGTGGTGGGCCGCTGATCGCCGCCAACAGATCGCTGGGGCGATGGCCGCTGACGAAGAAGGTGGTGGTATAGCCGGTCTGCGCAGTGTATTCGTGGCGTGCGGCGGGAATGAAATACTTGCCGCTCAGGCGCGTACCGATATTCTTGATCTCGACCTGATTGCCGGCGCGCAGGCCGGGGTTACCCAGGCTGACCCCCTCGGCCGCGAGATAATCGCCCGAGAGCTGGTTGAGGATCGCCTGCGCCATGCGATCAGCCTCCGACTGGGTTCGTACCGGCCGGTCGGTGATCGTCACGATCGATGGTGAGCCGAAGGCAGCTTCGCCGAGTTTGCCGCCCGGCTGTGATTCACCGATCTGCGATGGCTGCGCAGGGCGCTGAGCCTTGCCGACAATAGCCTTTTTGGCTTTGGGATCCCAGCCGCGTACATGCACCTCGGTCGGCTGCGCGGCGGTCGTCAGGCGGGTGCGAAACGAGAGCAGATTCTCGCCCCATTCCTGGGCCGGTGCCGCCGCCGGCGAGGTATCGGTGCGCCGAAAGCGCAGGGTGCGGTCATCGACCACCACCTGAAAACCGACACGAGCAGCGCGGTCGCGCAGGAACTCCATATCGGTCTGGTTATCCTGGATCACATACTCATGGCGTTCGCCAACCGATTCAACATCGGCACGCAGGCCGTTTTCGCGGGCGATCTGTGATGCAATTCCATCGTCGCTCTCTTTGATGAAGGTACGGGTGCGGCTGCCGCGATGCAGGCGATGCGAGCGATCGTAGCCACGGGCCAGCAGCACAATATTCTGCTGTTCGAGGAGCTGTTCGATCGCCGTGATTTCGCCGATCAGCAACACCGCCCGGCTGCCGGCCGGGTCATCGGCACTGAGTTTGATCTCGGCACCAGGGCGCAGCAGGTTGCCGTCGATCAACTTCAGTTGCGGGTCGTTGAAACGCAGGGCAAACATCGCCGGCTGGGCGAGATCCTGCTCGACGATCGCATCGTCAAGCTGATCCATCGCCTCGGGCGGGAGGTCGTTGCCGTTGACTTGAATGACAAACTGGCCGATACGGCGCTCGGTCGGGGGCATGGTTGGCTCCTACCAGCTACGGCAGGTGCCTGTGTGGTGCGATGGTGGATGCAAGACAGGCAACCGGCATGCGTTGGCCATTTCCTGGGTATGGCGTTAGGAAGAACGAAGGCCGATGTCGGTTTTTGCGCGCTGGTGTGCCGGGGTGAGCTGAATCGTAATCTTGGGCCGGGGGTTTGCATGCGCTACGCGCGGCAAACCCCGCTGCCTGCTGCATGGTGTATCGACAGGTGGCCGGGTCAGATGATCTCAAACGATCCCTGCACCCCTGTGGCCGAATCCGGCCCGATCCAGACATGAAACATCCCCGGTTCGACAATGCGCCGCAGATCATGCCCGATATACCCGAGATCGCTGGCCCGCAGCACAAACCGCACCGTTTGGGATGCACCGGGTGCCAGGGCGATCCGCTGGAACCCTTTCAGCTCTTTGACTGGCCGGGTCACACTGCCGATCAGATCACGCACATAGAGCTGTACCACTTCTTCGCCCCGGCGCTCACCGGTATTGGCAATCGTCGCACTGACGACAAGTGTGCCGTTGATATCGGCGGTGGGCGGATCGATCGTGAGATCGCGATACGCAAATGATGTATAGCTCAGGCCATGACCAAACGGGAATAACGGCTCATTGGGCATGTCGATATAGCGCGACTTGAACGGCTCGCTAAACTGGGTAACCCCCGTGCCCTCCATTGGCCGGCCGGTATTCTTGTGGTTGTAATAGACCGGAATCTGCCCTTCGTCGCGTGGCCAGCTCATGGTCAGACGCCCCGAGGGATTCACCACCCCAAAGAGGATGTCGGCAACGGCCCGCCCGGCGCGGATACCGCCATGCCATGCCACCAGCAGGGCCGCCACCTGCTCGGTAACCCGGGGTACAACCAGTGGCCGGCCGGTGACCAATACCCCAACAATCGGTGTACCGGTCGCGGCAAGGGCGTCGAGCAGTTCGTGCTGGCGCCCCGGGAGCCGCAGCTGTGCCCGTGAGCGTGCTTCGCCGCTCATGTCGGCATCTTCACCAAGCACGGCGATCACCACATCGGCGGCCTGTGCTGCCGCCACCGCTGCGGCAAGATCGGCCGGCCCATCGCCACGCGCAGGGCAACCGGGGGTGTAGGTCACGCTGGCGGCACCGGCGGCTGCCTGGCTCCCCGCCCGGATCGGTTCAACATCCGACGCGCGGCCGAAGAGCGTCCAGCAGCCGAGCATG
>CALLZL010000539.1 GCA_937859575.1 uncultured Chloroflexota bacterium | reverse complement strand
GGGTGGACTTTGGTTCGTGGTTGGGGGGCGATGAGCGTTTCGGGGAGAACCGTTTCGCGACCAGGGGGCTTGCCACCAAGGTGGTGCACCGTGGTGTCAAGCGCTATGGTGGCGAACTGGTTCTCCCGGGAACGATTATCGTCCGCCAGCGTGGAACAAAAGTCAAGCCGGGCGATAATGTCGGCCTTGGGCGTGATTACACAATCTATGCCAAGGTTGCCGGCTATGTTCATTTTAAGCCGTATTCCCGTACGCAAAAGATCGTTAGTGTGTTGCCGCTCGAAGCTGCTGAAGCAGCCGTATAGCCGCAAGATTCATCTTTAAGAGGAGTATCCCGTGAAGCAAGGGATTCACCCGAAGACATTCAATACCCAGATCACCTGCGCGACATGCGGCACCGTCTGGCCGGTGACGTCGACTCGCGAAGGGATCCGGGTTGATGTCTGTTCGAATTGCCACCCATTCTATACCGGCGAGCAGCGGATCGTCGATACCGCCGGGCAGGTTGATCGCTTTATGCGTCGGCTGCGCACCAGCCAGGAGCAGCAGGCCGAAGCGGCTCGCCGCCGCGATGAGCGCAACAAGCCGGCTCCCAAGAAGCCAAGCTTGCTACAAGAGATCTACGGCGACGAAGAATAGCCTGCCGTAATGGTTGGCACAACACAACGACTGGAAGAGCCCACAGGGATTCTTCCAGTCGTTGTGCATGTGGTGTTTACTGATACCGGTGCATCATCTCGGCAGCATGCCGGCGGATCTCTTCTCGCAGTGCCGTCGGCGATAGCACTTCTACATCGGCACCCCAACTAAGAACCCACGAACGCACTTCTCGGATTCCCCCAACCCGCATCGTCAGTTCACAACTACCATCGGCCCGATCGGTGAGCTGCTGGCTATGATGCCAGACACTCTCGCGCACTCGCATGGCGGCTGCAGGGCTGAAACGCAACTGAATCTCAACTTCGGTTTCATCGATCACGCCCCATGCCGACGCCAGATGTTCATAGGGGTCGAATGTGTCGGGAATCATATAATGGCCGTCGAGAATCTCGGCTGTCACAATCCGTTCGAGCTTGAAGGTCCGTAATGCGTCGCGCAGCATATCGTGTGCGATCACATACGAAGCCGGTTCGCTCCGCGACACTTCAAGGACATACGGCTGGATCTCGCGGCGTGTCAGATCACCGGTCGCCGCACGATAGGCAATCGCCACCGGTCGCCGATCAGCCCATGCCCGCGTGAGTGTTTCGAGCACGCGCACATAATCGGTGCGCAACGGCCGACGCCGGATCAGATCCGCCACTCGTGCCAGATGACTCGAGATCGTCGTGTCGGGTAAGCCGGCCGCCAGCTTACTGAGTGCCGAAACGACATGCGGATTATGTTCATCGCTATGGTGGGCCAGTAACCGGGCGGCAAAGAAGAGCGCCACAGCTTCGTTGAGGTTCAGGCGTACCGTCGAAAGATAGGTCTCACGGTCGATGCCATAGCGCCCTTCGTGTTCCCACACCGGCACCTGCATCTCATGGAGTGCATCAAGATCGCGATAGATCGTCCGCCGATCCACGCCGCACTGCTCGGCAAGCTCAATAACGCGCAGACCATATGGTGCATTGTAGAGCAGATGTTCGATACGACGTAGACGAGCTGCTTTACTCTGAATCCGATCACTCGTCACATCTGCCTCGTATGCCGCTCGCTACAGCACGCCGGTGACGCGCAGGATCACCATGGCGATAAAAAGCAGTGAACTGAGGATCGCGATCCGCACCAGGTCGCGCCGCGCAAGCTGATAATCACCGCTATAATCAACCGGTTCGGCAGCGCGGGCAGCCGCCCGCCGCGCGGCGGGGCGCATGCCGGCCGGGGCGGGGGCGCCGGCCGGCGGGAGCGAAATGGTTCCCGCATTCCCTCCACCCGGTTCCCCCGGCTGTGGTCCGCTTTGCGGCACCGCCGTATCTTCGGCAGGGCGTTGGCGCGGCCGCTGACGGGCAGGTTGCTGACGTCGATTCGAACGGGAACGGGCGGGCATAGTGTGTCTCCGGCAATCTATCTCGTACAGGCATCACCACTATTGGGTGTACCATTCCTGCAGAATACTGTTTGTCATTATACCATTGAAGCATCATGCAAACGACGCGAGTGTTGCTGCCAGTTCGCGCGGCAGACGTTCGATCGCGGCGGATTCGCCGGTACATGCCAGATCGGCGGTGGTGAGCAACAGTTGCAGGCGGCGCAAACGCCACCGCGATTGCTCGGTAGTGCGCCGAAGCTCAGATACCCTTCCAGCAACCCCTGGCGAAATGCTGCCGGGCGGCTCGGCGTTAGCGCCAGTGCCAGATCGAAAAACGGATCACCACCAATAATGGCACCCGGCTCAATGATCGCCTCAAGCGCAACCGTGTCGCTGACACTCACCAGTGCAGTAGCCGGCTCGAGTGCTCCATGGATCACCATCGGCTGTTCGTGGTGCAGCTCAGGATGTTCGAGGGTAACTGCAAGCAGCCGGGCCAATAGTGATGGGTCAAGGACTGCTTCCAGCCGCGCACGGCAGCCGTTCTCGTGCAGCCAGCGCGCCAAAGTATCGTGCCAGGGCAGCCCTGGCCAGCGACCGGTAGCCAGCGGCCGGCCAAACGCAGGGGCCGGTACCTGGTGCACCTGGCGCAACTGCCGCCCGATCTGGCGTGCCGCAAGCCGTATATGAGCTGTATCTTCCACCTGCGACAGCCGCACCCCGGCCGTGTAGCTTGTGATCAGATAGCTGAACGGCACGACTGCACACGTCAGATCCTGATCGAGAAGCTGCGGCGCCTGCAAACCACGGCGCACCAGCGCACGCAGGAAGAAAGCCTCACCCGCCAGATCACCAACCGGAGCAATAACCAGCATGACATTGGCAGTTGGATTGCCGACTCGCACCCGAATCCGTGCCGTTGTGGCATCGATCAAAGCCGCCGATGTCGGCCGCATGTTGAGCGGGCGAACGATCAGCTCGGCATATTCACCAAGCCGTGCCAGAACATGCCGCAGTGCCGCTTCGTCCGAGGTCTCCCCCGGTACAGGCGGGCGATCGATCCGCAGTGAATGCCACCATGCCGTCGTCACAGGTATTGCTCACGGTAGCCGGTAGAAACGGCGTGCATTCTCGACCCACAGCTTGCGCCGCGCCTCGGGCGAATAAGATGATGTCAGAGTATCGAGCGCCTCAACCCAGCGGCGATAGTTCGACGCCAACAGTACCACCGGCCAGTCGCCGCCGAAGGCAACCCGATCCATCCCAAACACATCAAGTGCATGGGTCACATATGGCGCAATTGTGTCGATCTGCCAGGCCGTATGATCCGCCTCGGTCACTACACCACTGATCTTGCACATGACATTCGGAAGCTCGGCAAGCGCCTGCATGTCCGCTCGCCATGGATCCAGCCGACCGCCACGAATATCCGGTTTGGCAATATGATCGAGCATAAAGTTGACCTGCGGACAACGGCGAACGAGTTCGACCGCCGCTGCGAGCTGGGTATGATTGATACAAATGTCGAACGAGAGGCCATAGTCGGCGAGTAGTTCGACCCCACGCACAAAATCAGGGCGCAGGCAGAAGGCCGGATCCGCTTCACCCTGCAAAATGCGGCGCACCCCACGAATTCGCTGGTCGATTGCCGTGAGCGCATCCAGAAAGCTACGGGCATGCTCCCCATGTTCCAATGGTGCCCAGGCAACGATCGCCTGCAGGCGCGGATCACGATCCGCCAGGCGAGCAATATCATGTGCCTCGATCAACGCATATGCCGGATCAACATCGACTTGCAGATACACCATTGCCGCCACTTCCAGCCCTGCCGTATGCGCCTGGTATTCGTCGAGGCCATAGGACTGATCGAGCAGTTCGTTGCCGTCAAGCCAGGGGATACGAAGGCGTCGCGGATCCCAGAGATGCACATGAGCATCGACAATGGCATGGTCGGGCATAACATTCCTCACAGCAGATCAACACTCGGGGCAGGTGAGCGGCTACGATAGCATGGAAGGTATCCGCGTGTCAATCTTCCGTCTCATCCAACTCTCACCCGAATGGTAGGTGTAAGCCGCTATCATACGGCTACGCCCTCGGCACGTTCACCGTGCAGCGCACAGAAAGGAGAGACGATGCGCCATTTGCTCATCTGGCTGAGCGTCGGCATCTTCTGCGCCGCCTGCGGCGGCACGCCACTGCCTTCGAGCACGCCACCAGTGCCCACCCTACCACCAACTGCAATGCCACCCCTGCCACCCCCTGCAACGCCAACAATCCTGCCGGCAGCAACCATACCATCGGTACCGACAGCCACCGCCGCACTGCCTGGCGTCATACCGCCAACCGCCACAGCCATCCCGATCCCAGAGCTGCTGCCGGTCGATGCATTACGGATCGAGTTCTATCCGGTTCCCGCCGGCTCACGGCCGCACGATGTTGCCCCGGCACCTGACGGCACGATCTGGTATACCGCACAGGGCAGCGGTGAACTCGGCCGGCTTGATCCGACGACCGGCGAAACCTACCATATTCCACTTGGTGCCGGCTCGGCACCCCATGGCGTGATCGTCGGCCCTGATGGTGCGGCATGGATCACCGACAGTGGTTTGAATGCGATTGTTCGCGTTGATCCGGCAACCGAAGAAGTTGCGGTATTTCGCCTGCCGCGGGCAAATGCCAATCTCAATACCGCCACCTTCGACGGCAATGGCATCCTATGGTTTACCGGGCAGAACGGCGTATACGGTCGACTCGATCCGGCCACCAGGCAACTTGATCTCTTCGATGCCCCCAGAGGAGCCGGGCCGTATGGGATCGATGCAACACCCGCCGGGGTTGTCTATTATGCATCGCTGGCACGCAGCCATATTGCACGTATCGACAGCGCCACAGGGGAAGCAACCCTGATCGACCCACCGACACCCCAACAGGGTGCCAGGCGCGTCTGGTCGGATTCGCGGGGGCGGATCTGGGTGAGTGAGTGGAATTCCGGCCAGGTCAGTGTGTATGATCCGGCAAGCGCGGCGTGGCAAGCATGGCGGCTTCCGGGTGAAGCTCCACGCGCCTATGCCGTATATGTTGACGATCACGACATCGTCTGGATAAGCGATTTTGGTGCCAATGCACTGGTACGTTTTGATCCGGAACGTGAGGCGTTCCATGTCTTGCCACTACCGAACCGGCCAGGGAATGTACGCCAGATTCTGGGGCGGCCAGGCGAAGTGTGGGGTGCCGAGTCGGCAGCCGATACACTCGTCGTCGTACGTACAATTGAGCGCTAGAGCCGCAATACATTGCGGCTCTAGCGCATGACCTTACGCATCCTCTGCAAATAGGGCGGTGCTGAGGTAGCGCTCGCCATTACTGGCCGACACAAAAACGATCAGCTTACCGGCGTTTTCCGGCCGGCGGGCAACTTCGAGTGCCGCCCAGGCCGCTGCGCCCGAACTGATACCGACCATCAGCCCTTCCTCACGCGTCAGGCGGCGTGCCATTTCGAAGGCGTTATCATTCGAAACCTGCACAACTTCATCGATCGCCTGAGTATTCAGTACATCCGGCACAAACCCGGCACCGATGCCCTGAATCTTATGTGGGCCGGGTTTCCCACCCGACAGCACCGGCGAAGCCTCGGGCTCGACCGCAATCACCTTGAATGCCGGCCGGCGCGGCTTGATCACCTCAGCAACACCGGTGAGCGTACCACCAGTGCCAACCCCCGAGATCAAGATATCGATCTGGCCATCGGTATCTCGCCAAAGCTCTTCGGCAGTCGTCTGGCGATGCACTTCCGGATTCGCCGGGTTCTTAAACTGCTGTGGGATCCAGGCATGCGGCAACTCGGCGGCGATCGCCTCGGCCTGAGCAATCGCACCCCGCATACCTTCAGCGCCCGGCGTCAGCACAAGATCAGCACCAAACCCCCGGAGCAGCTTACGCCGCTCAACACTCATCGTCTCGGGCATCGTCAGAATAAGCTTATACCCTTTTGCCGCCGCAACAAACGCCAGGCCGATCCCGGTATTGCCACTGGTGGGCTCGACGATCACCGTCTCGCCGGGGCGAATCAGACCATCACGCTCGGCAGCCTCGATCATCGCCAGGCCGATACGATCCTTGACGCTGCCCGCCGGGTTGAACCATTCCAGCTTGGCAACAACTGTTGCATGCGTATCGTTTACTCTGTTCAGCCGCACCAGCGGCGTATTACCAACGAGCCCGGTGATGTCATCGTAGATACGTCCCATTCGATAGCTCCTTTGATTGTTGTTATTGTTGATTTACAATAACCACATAATACATTCCAACCTGGAGGCCTGGTATGACTATGGAGATCTGGCATTCTGTAGCTGGGCATGCCCTGATGCCTCTGCCGAATCATTTGCCCGCATATTGCTTGTATGCTATACTACGGAGCGGTGCATTGTAGTGCGCCAAATTCACACCTTTCCCGATCGTTGCGAACCTGCCGACCTATACTGGAATTCGCAGCGAGGTGACGGAAAGGGAGGGAGTAACAGTTCGGATTGTGACTCAGTAAAGGAGACCAGGGCACCCATGACACAGGCAACACAGCGTCTTGTTGCGATACGTTCGCTGCTCGAGTCGGGCTCGCATTTTGGGCACCAGACGAAACGTTGGAACCCGAAGATGCGGCCGTACATCTTCACTGCGCGTAATGGCATTCACATTCTCGACCTTCAGAAGACCGTTGTCGGCTTGAGTGAAGCGTACCGATTTGTTGTCGAGATCGTTGCTGCCGGCGGCAAGATTCTCTTCGTCGGCACGAAGAAGCAGGCCCAGGAGACGATCATCGAGGAAGCTGCACGTGCGCGGCAGTTTTATGTCACACAGCGCTGGCTTGGTGGAACGCTGACTAATTTTAGCACGATTCGCAAGCGGTTGCGTTACCTGGCGGATCTCGAAGCGCAGCGCGATCGGGGCGACTTCTCGCGTCTGACGAAGGCCGAGGGGCTCAAGCGCGAAGAAGAGATCGGCAAACTCAACAAGACATTTGGCGGGCTCAAGTCGATGGAGCGTATTCCCGGGGCACTGTTTATTGTTGATCCGCACAAAGAATCGCTGGCGGTTGCCGAGGCACGCAAGGTTGGCATTCCGATTGTCGCGATGGTCGATACCAACTGCGATCCGGATCCGATCGACTATATCATCCCGTGTAACGACGACGCCATCCGTAGTATTCGGCTGATCACGTCGAAGATTGCGGATGCGGCGATCGAAGGCATGAACCGGCGTGAGTCGTCGCAGGCCGATCAGATGCAGGGTGGCCGCTACGACCCGGTACCTGTAGCCGAGCCGGCCGAGAGCGCTGATGCCGCAACCGATACCGAGAGCGACGCCTGAGCCTGATATAACGGCGCCGCTACCTGGAGAATACCTGCCGGTGAAGTGACAGGGAAGACGGAAGGTTGTGGTGCGGCGCACTATAACCTTCTTCTTCCTGTTTTTATGTATGATTGTCAAGGAGACGAAGCGTGGCTGAGATTACTGCACAAATGGTGAAGGAGTTGCGTGAGCGCACTGGTGCCGGTGTGAAGGACTGCAAGGATATCCTGACACAGGCCGAGGGCAACATGGACAAAGCGATCGAGATCGTGCGTGAACGTGGCCTGAAGGTAAGCGATAAAGTTCAGGGTCGCGAGGCGCGCGAAGGGCGCATCGAGATCTATGTGCATCCCGGCGCGAAGATGGCAACTATGGTCGAGATCAACTGCGAGACCGACTTTGTGGCGCGAACCGAGGAGTTTATTCAGCTCTCGAAGGATCTGGCATTGCATATTGCGGCATTGAACCCGCGCTATATTCGTTCCGACGAAGTGCCGGCCGAAGAGGTGACGGCCAGTGGATTGAAGCCTGAGAAGTACTACGAAGAGGTTGTATTGCTCGCGCAGCCGTTTGTCAAAGACCCGTCGCAGACCATCGAAGACAAGATCAAAGCGGCGGTAGCCCAGCTCCGCGAGAATGTTGTTGTCCGGCGTTATACACGCTATGAGGTCGGCAACTAGGCAATGCAATCCCTAGCGGGTGCGGTTGCGTCCGGCTGTGCCGGGCTGTAGCCGCACCCGCAACACGATCACATCCTTGCGGCACAATCTGTTCTGCGTAGCGGCCGTTCAGCAGTAGAGCGAAAAAGATGAACAATCCGCAGTATCGCCGCATTCTGCTCAAGCTTAGTGGCGAGGCGCTCGCCGGCGATCAGACTCATGCCATTGATCCGGATGTGCTCGATTACTATGCACACGAGATCGAACGCGTGCATCGGCATGGTGTTGAAATCGCAGTTGTGCTTGGCGGAGGGAATATCTGGCGTGGCAGCCAGGCCATTGCCCGTGGCATGGATGCGGCACAGTCGCACTACATGGGCATGCTCTCGACGATCATCAATGCACTGGCGTTGCAGGATGCACTTGAGCGGCGTGGGATCTTTACGCGAGCGATGACGGCGATCCAGATGAATGAAGTCGCCGAGCCGTATATTCGCCGGCGCGCAACCCGGCACCTCGAGAAGGGGCGCGTGATCATTCTGGCAGCCGGGACAGGCAACCCCTATTTTACGACCGATTCCGCTGCTGCACTGCGTGCCGCCGAGATCCATGCCGAAGTGATCCTGATGGCCAAGAATGGCGTGGATGGTGTCTATAGTGCTGATCCGCGGCGCGATCCGCAGGCACAGCGCTTTGAGCATATCACATACATGGATGCACTTAGCCGTGGTTTGACCGTTATGGACAGCACGGCGCTTACTTTTTGCATGGATAATAATCTGCCGATTATTGTGTTCAACCCTATGCAATCAGGTAATATTGAGCGAATCGTGATGGGCGAGAATGTCGGCACACTGGTGAGTAGTGTGCCACCACAAGCATAGCGAGGCAGCGTATGGTTCAGGATGTCATTCATGAGGCCGACGGCAAGATGAAGCGTTCCGCTGAAGCGTTACGCCACAATCTCGCGACCGTGCGAACCGGGCGTGCATCGCCGGCACTTGTCGAGAACATGCAGGTCGAAGCGTATGGATCGCACATGCCGATCAACCAGCTCGCCAATATTAACATCCCCGATGCACGAATGATACTCATTCAGCCGTTTGATGCATCAACTATCAAGGCGATCGAAAAGGCGATTCAGAACTCCGATCTCGGAATCAATCCATCGAATGACGGCCGGCTCATCCGGCTGGTGTTGCCGCCGCTGACGGAAGATCGCCGACGTGAACTAACGAAACTGGTGCGAACCCGTGTCGAGGAAGGGAAAGTTGCCGTTCGCGGTGTCCGACGGACGGCTCTCGATGATCTGAAGCAGTTCGAGCAAGAGAAGCTGATCTCGGAGGACGACCACCGGCGAGCCCAGGAGAAGATCCAGGAGATGACCGACCGGTATGTGCGTGAACTGGATCAGATCGGTGCGGCCAAAGAAGCCGAAGTGATGGAAATCTGAGGCAAAAACGTGACGACCTCGGATCAACC
>CALLZL010000538.1 GCA_937859575.1 uncultured Chloroflexota bacterium | reverse complement strand
ACCGGGTTGAATCCGGATATCAACCTGTTTGCCGAGACCCAACCATTTGCCCAGGAGATGCTCGACCGTGACCGGCGCGAGAGCGACTGGCTCGCGACATTGCGTGACGAGGCGACCAGCCTTGGGCAGATCTTGCTGACATTGCCGCGTCAGATGGATGCCTATTACAAATCGGCCAACCGCGGCGACATCCAGATGCGCCTGGATCTCTCGCGCCTCGAACGCAGTATGCGGCGGGTCGAGCATGCCACCGGGCGTCTGGCGGGTGGGATCGTCGCAACCGGGCTGTTCGTTGGCGGTGTGCTACTGCAGATCAATGATTTTGCCAGCGAGGCGACATGGGCCTGGGGGGCTGCGCTGGTTGCGATCCTGTGGGCCTTCTGGCCGCGCCGGTAGCCGTGCCGAATTCGAGCCCCTTTACCCGGTAGCGTCGCGGATGGCGAACAGCAGTTCGGCTTCGCAGGCCGCCTCGCCCGATACTGTGGCATGTGCGCTTGCCTTGCCGATCCCACGCCGCATCTTTTCGAAGGTCACCTCCAGGCGCAGCGTATCACCGGGCACCACCATCCGGCGGAAGCGAGTTCCATCAATCCCGGCAAAAAACGCCAGTTTGCCCTGGTATTCCGCCAGGCTCAATGCCGCTACGGCACCGGTCTGTGCCAGGGCCTCGATGATAAGGACACCCGGCATGATCGGACGCCCCGGAAAGTGCCCCTGGAAGAATGGTTCGTTGACCGAAACAAGCTTCTCGCCGACGGCACGCTTCCCTGGTTCGAGTTCGAGAATACGGTCGATCAGCAGGAACGGATAGCGGTGTGGAATAATGGCCATGATCTGTTCGATAGTGAGCATGGAGACCTCCTGTACGATCCGCCCGTGCGACAGCGCGGCTTGACGCTCTGGCAAACGTGGCGCATAGTAGCACCTGATGCAGGCGGCTGCAAGCTCGTCTTGCATCGATCGCAACAGGTCGTTGTTGATCATCACGAGCGGTTTTAGCGGTCTGGATGATCTGCCGGTATCATATGCATATTGCCATTAACGGGATGTTCTGGAATGAGCCATTGGTCGGTAGCGGCCAGTACCTGCATGGCTTACTTGCTGGATTGCTGCGCAGTGCGCCGCAGCATCGCTATACGTTGCTGGTGCCGCAGGGGCATACGGCTGTGGCGGCGCCGATCGAAGTGGTCGAGGTTGCAACACCATTCGGCGAGCGGCGTGGGCCGGCAAAGCTCTGGTTCGAGCAGGTGGGTGTGGTGCAGGCGGCACAGCGAGTCGCTGCCGATCTGCTGCATGTGCCGTATTTTGCACCGCCGCTGCATGCCTCGGTACCTGTTGTGGTCACAATTCTCGATCTGATCCCGCTCTTGTTGCCCGAATACCGTGGCCGGCCGGCAGTGCGCGCCTATATGCGGCTGGTAGCGGCAGCTGCGCCACGGGCCGATCGGATCCTGGCGATCTCGGAAGCCGCCCGGCACGATATTATGATCCACCTTGGTGTTGCCGCCGAACGGATCATCACCACGCCACTTGCTGCCGGGGCACACTACCGCCCGGTTGCGGATGCCGGGGCAACTGTCGCCGCGCGTTATGGCATCGAGGCACCATTTATCTATTATGTCGGTGGGCTTGATGCACGTAAGAATCTGGCGACCCTGATTGCTGCATTTGCCCGGCTGCGGCAGGCCGGCGGCCCACCGGCGACGCTGGTAATCGCCGGGCGGGCACGTGGCAGCGATCCGCTGCTCTTCCCGGATGTCGATGCACTGCTGGCCGATGCCGGGGTGGCTGATGGGGTACGGCGAATCGATGTGCCGTATAACGATAGTGCGTTGCTTTATTCGGCGGCAACCGTGTTTGCCTTTCCATCGCGGTATGAAGGGTTTGGCCTGCCGCCACTCGAGGCAATGGCCTGTGGTACGCCATGTGTCGTTGCCGAAGCCAGCAGCCTGCCCGAAGTCGTGGGTGATGCGGCGCTTCGGGTGCCGCCTCACGATACAGCCGGCTGGGTGGCGGCACTCTGGCGGCTGCTGGGTGATGCGGCGTTGCGCGATAAATTGCGGCGGCGTGGATTCGGTCGGGCGGCACAGTTCAGCTATGATGCGACCGCACGAACCACACTCGATGTGTATGCCAGTGCGATCTCATGAACATTGGTTATAGTGCGTGTACTGGTGCTGCGACCACGACGGATAGCGAGTAAGGATACTCGAGATGCGTGTTCTGATGCTCTCGAAGGCCCTGGTGCATGGTGCCTATCAGCGCAAATGCGAAGAGCTTGCAGCATTGCCGGGGGTAACATTAACCGTTGCAGTGCCGCATGCGTGGCGTGAGCCGCGAGTCGGTACGCAGCAGCTCGAACGCCGCCATACCGACGGGTATCGCCTCGAAGCGCTGCCGATCCATTTCAATGGGCGGCATCACATGCACTACTACCCCACACTCGGCCGGCTGGTGCAGCAGCTACGGCCGCAGGTGTTTCATATTGATGAAGAAGCCTTTAACCCGGCGACCTTCCTGGCGTTGCGTGCTGGATTGCGTGTTGGGGCGCGCTGTTGTTTCTTCAACTGGGCCAATATTGATCGCTACTACCCATTGCCGTTTAACCTGTTCGAGCGGTATGTCTTCCGCCATGCGGCGCATGCCATTGCGGGTAATCGTGAGGCAGCCACATTGATGCGCCGGCATGGGTACCCCGGCCCGCTGAGCACCCTGCCGCGGTGTGGCGTCGATCCGCGCCTCTATGCCCCTGGCCCGCCACGCCCGGCCGATGGGCGCTTTATCGTCGGCTATCTTGGGAGGCTGGTTCCTGAAAAAGGGGTCATCGATCTGGTTGAAGCGCTCGCATTGCTACCGGCACATGTGATCGTGCGAATCATCGGCGATGGTATCGAGCGGCCACGGATCCTTGAGCGTGCCGCCGCGCTCGGTGTGGCGGCACGCCTCGATCTGCAGCCGCTGGTCTCTTCGTCGCAGGTCGCAGCACAGCTGCAACAGATCGATGTGCTGGCGTTACCATCGCGAACATGGCCAAACTGGAAGGAGCAGTTCGGCCGGATTCTGATCGAAGCGATGAGCTGTGGTGTCGCGGTGATCGGTTCGTCGTCGGGCGAGATTCCGCATGTGGTCGCCGATGCCGGGTTGATCATCGCCGAAGGGGATGTTGCGGGGTATGCCGCTGCAATCCGGCGCCTGGCCGATGATGCGGGGCTGCGTCGTGATCTGGCGCAGCGGGGGCGTGCGCGCGTGCTGGATCACTATACACAGGCGGCACTGGCGCGTTCGTATCACGAGGTATATCGGCAGTGTCTGGCGCAGTAGCAGGTGTGCAGATTACTGCGATAGGGCATACTGCTGCAGTGCCACGGCCACTCCATCGTGGGCAGTGTCGAGTGTGACGGCATCGGCCCTGGCTTTGATCGCTTCTGATGCGCTGCCCATAGCAATGCTCATGCCGGCGACGGCAAACATACTCAGGTCGTTTTCGCTATCGCCGATCACCAGTACTTCATCACGGGCTATGCCATAACGATGCATGAGTTCGACAAGTGCCGAGCCTTTGCCGACACCACGAGGCAGGAATTCGAGGAACTGATCGCCGGTACGGATCACGTCAACCACACCATGCAACAGGGTGGCCATTTCGGCATCGAGTGGGCCGGGTGCCGCGAAGGTAAGCACTTTGACCGGTTCGCTCAGGGTAAGCAGCTCGCTACGCGGCAGGCGTGTCGCCTTCGGTTCACCATACCCCTCAAGTACTTCGATATGCGTCATTCCCGGTTCGGCGTAGATCGTGGCAGGGCCGAACACGGCATATGGGCAGTTGCGCGCCACCAGGGTCGCCACGACAGTATCAAGTTCGCGCCGGCCAAGCCGGTCGCGTGTCAGCAGTCGATCGGTCACCGGGTCGGCCAGCACGGCTCCATTCAGTGTAATCTGCAGGCCGCGCAACCCGAGCTCGTGGGCATATGGCCGTACCGAGGCATACATCCGGCCGGTGGCGATCAATACATGGGCACCGCCTGCCCGGCACGCATCGACCGCCGCTCGGTTGGCGGGGCTGATGCGGTGCTGATGATCGAGCAAGGGTCCATCGAGGGCAATGGCGATCAGTCGAAAACGCATGGTTTCTCTTTCGTACTACGGCAGTGCCTGGAGCCATTCGTTGGTTGCAAACTTCGATGTGACCAGATGCGTGGTGGCGGCAACTTCGGTTGTGCTGAGCTGTGAATCGTGCAACCCGTGGCGCTCGCGGAAGGTAGCGATCATCTGGTCGATGATCGCCTCGCGTGGCAACCCCGTTTGGCTGCGTAGCGGATCAACCCGCCGTGCTGCGCTGGTTGTCCCTTTGTCGCGGCCGATCCGCAGAACCTCAAGCATTTTTGCGGCATCGATATCATACGACATCGTCACATGGTGGAGCACGGCGCCGGCCCGGCGCATCTGAGCCGCACCACCGATCTTGCCGCTGGCCGAGGTGATATCGTTGATTGGCTGATACCAGGCTCGTACGCCAAGGGTGGCCAGTGCATCGAGCACCCAGGTATCGAAAAAGGCATACGATTCGATCGCACTCATGCCGCTCACGAGTTCGGCCGGCGCATAGATCGAATAGGTAATCGTATTGCCGGGCTCGATAAACATGGCACCACCGCCGGTAATGCGTCGTACTATCTCGATCTGGTGGCGCTCGGCACCCTGGAGATCGACCTCGTTACGAACCGACTGGAAGCGACCGATCACCACTGCCGCAGCGGCCCATTCCCAGATCCGCAGTGTCGGCGGGCGCTCCCCTCCGCCACCCGCCGTAAGCAGGGCATCGTCAAGCGCCATATGGGTAAGTGGTGCACGGGGTGGGTCGCGTAGCAATTGCCATTCATAGCGCCGCCAGCGCGCCAGCAGAAGATCACTCATGCGGCGCCTCCGGCGATGGCACGGCGCACTGCAATCGCTACCCCCTCGGCAGTAATACCAAGCAGTTCGGCCGAGGCAGTTGCTGCACGTACGCGCTCTGCCAGGATCGTTTCGCCGCTATCGGCAGGTTGCCCTTCAAGCGCCGCGACAATCCATTCAAGTGCTTCGTCGGGTGCAAGGAAGAAATCACCACTCAGGCTCACATTGGTCAGCCGCTGATTTTCGATCATGCAATCAACAACGACCAGTTTGCCGCCAGGCACTTTATACTCACCATGCATCATGTCTTGCTGCTTTCTCGCTTGCTTGAGGCCGCGTGTCAGTATACCATGCAGCTTCTTGATCATCATGGCGTGCTGATCGACCCCAGGGCTACGCCAACGTCACGTTCGGTAGGGTTTCGGCGGCGGTGCAGCCGCCCCGAGTGTGCTGTTCCGGATGTTGTTGGCGGCAAAGCCGCCTCGGCATACCCACTATCGAAAGCCTGATCATGCAGATCGAACATCTTGATGCTACCCGGGCATGGGTAGTACTGCCACAGTTGATCGACATTCTGGAAGATGCGGTTGCGAGCGGCGCATCGATCGGTTTTGTGCCACCGTTGGCCGCCAATGAAGCCCGGGCATACTGGGAAGCGGTGATCGCCGATGTTGCCGCCGGCCATCGGTTGGTACTGGTGGCTACCGTCGATGGGGTGATCTGCGGCACCATCCAACTTGATCTGACCCAACGTGCCAACGGCCGGCACCGTGCAGAAATACAGAAGCTCCTCGTCCATACAGCGGCACGGCGGCGTGGAATCGGTCGCGCCCTGCTCGCGGCGGTCGAAGCCGCCGCACTGGCTGCCGGCCGCCGCTTACTGGTGCTCGATACACGCCAGGGCGATCCCGCCGAACAACTCTACCGCAGTGCCGGTTATCAGGTGGTTGGTGTCATTCCGTATTATGCCGCCAATGCCGACGGCACCCTTGATCCGACGGTGTTGTACTACCGCTGGTTTGCAGAAATGTAATCGGCCAACCAATGACAAACGATCGTAGCTGGGCAGTGAAATAGTGGCTGTGAGGCTATCTGGTGCGCTTCGAGCGAGAAAAACATCTGTTCGGGTCGAGCTGAATAACTTTACAAGAAGCTGGTAATCGTGTATACTAGGGGTGCATCCAGAGCAGGTATTTAATTGCATAATCTGACCAGGATGTGTCCGGCAGGACTGAGAGATTGTCTCTCAGTTCTTTCATTTCACAGGGTAAGAGACGATGAGCGACACGAAGCCAGCCTACCTGACGCGCGATGGTCGAACCAAGCTCGAAGCAGAGCTTGAAGAGTTGACGACTGCCGGCCGGCGCGATATTGCAGCCCGTATCAACGCCGCCAAAGAGCTTGGTGATATCTCTGAAAGTGGCGAATACGAAGATGCGAAAAACCAGCAGGCTCATCTTGAAGGGCGCATCCGCGAAATCAAGAGTATTCTTTCGCGAGCCCAGATTATTGATGAAGAGAACGGCTCATCGAGTGAAGTACGGGTCGGCTCACGGGTGACGGTTCGCATCGATGGTGAAGACGAAGACGAGACATGGACGATTGTCGGCAGCACGGAAGCCAAACCGCGTGAAGGCAAGATCTCGAACGAATCACCGACCGGATCCGCCTTGCTCGGCAAACGTGCCCGCCAGAAGGTGACGGTTCACACACCATCGGGCGATATGCGCCTGACAATCACCAAGATCCAGTAGTTCCACATGCGGTGTATGCCGTATTCCCGCACTGGTTTCTACCAGTATCGGCCTGGGTAGAGAAAGCGTGTGGAGGGGTTTCCCTCCACCTGCTCTCTTTTTTTATGTATTCAAGAGATGGCCATGGAACTCAATGAACTGCAGCAGCAGCGTCTCGCCAAGCTTGAGCGCCTGCGTGCCGCCGGGATCGATCCCTACCCGCCACGTGCCGAGCGGACTCACACAATCGCTGAGCTGCATGCCCGGTTCGATGAACTCACCGCAGCCGGGGCACGCGTCACAACGGCCGGGCGGATCATGGGTGCGCGACGGGTTATGGGGAAGCTGGCTTTTGCCCATATCGCCGATGAGAGCGGCCAGATCCAGCTGTGGTTGAGCCGTGGCGACCTGGGTGATGAGTGGTTTGAACGCTTCCGCGATGATCTCGATACGTTTGATATTGTGCAGGCCAGCGGAACACTGCGTCGTACCAAGACGGGTGAAGCCTCGCTGTTTGTCGAGCAGTTGGTACTGCTTGCCAAGGCGCTCAATCCACCACCCGAGAAGTATCATGGCCTGACCGATACCGAAGTACGGCTTCGAGAACGCTACCTCGATCTGATCGTCAATGAAGCGACGCGTCATGTCTTCCGTACGCGCTCGCGGGTGATCAGCATTACCCGGCGCGTTCTTGAAGAGCGTGGCTTCATGGAGGTTGAGACGCCGGTATTGCAGCCGATCTATGGCGGCGCCTCGGCCCGACCGTTTATTACGCACCACAACCAGCTCGATCAGGATCTGTATCTGCGGATCGCCGTGGAACTCTACCTGAAGCGCTTGATCGCCGGCGGTTTCGAGCGGGTCTATGAGATCGGCAAGAACTTTCGCAACGAAGGGGTCGATCGAACCCACAATCCGGAATTCACCATGATGGAGTGCTATCAGGCATATGCCGATTACAACGACATCATGGAGCTGGTCGAGACGTTGTTTCGCACTCTGGCTCACGAGCTTACCGGTTCGACGACGATTACCTTCCAGGGGCAGGCGATCGACTTCGGCCCGACCTGGGCGCGGGTATCGATCCCCGAAGCGATTGCCGAGCGCACCGGGATCGATATTCTGGATGTGACCGAGCTTGCACCGCTCCAGGCGGCGATTCGCCGCGAAAATCTTAAGGTGGATCCCCAACCAAGCTGGGGCAAGCAGGTTGATGAGCTGTTTAGTGTCTATGTACAGCCGCTGCTCATCCAGCCGACCTTCGTGATCGATCATCCGGTGGCGCTCTCGCCGCTCGCCAAAAAGCGCCCGGATCGATCCTTGCTGGTCGAGCGCTTCGAGCCGGTGATTGCCGGGCTGGAGGTCGGCAATGCATTTACCGAATTGAACGATCCGCTCGATCAAGAGCAGCGCTTTCTTGAACAGGGTCGTGCCTATGCCGCCGGCGACGACGAAGCGCAGCAGATGGATACCGATTATATTAATGCGCTAATGTATGGTATGCCGCCGACCGGCGGCCTGGGGATCGGTATGGATCGCGTGGCGATGTTGTTCAGCGATCAGCCGACGATTCGTGAAGTGATCCTCTTCCCGCATCTGCGTCAGCGCGAATGAAGTGAGGGGCGTATGCCGCGTTCATTCACCATTGAACGAGAAAACCTGCCCGAAGTCGTTCAGGGCTGGTTGCGTGCCGTGAGCCTGGGTGATGAAGAACTGGTGGAGGTGATCTTCACCGAACGCGAAGTGCTGTTGCGACGCCCGGCCAGCCCGCAGCTCCGCGAGTGGACACGTGGTATCAGCGATCGCTACGATAGGGCGTTTCGCGAGCTTGCCGGGCTCTCGTGAACGACGAGCGGGCAGCGCCCCGGTGTTCTGGATCAGCCATGATCTCGTATCTGACCAAAGATGATCTGCTCGACCTGCATGCACTGGCGGCCATACGCTATGGTGGCCGGCTTGGAATTGCCAGCCAGGATCGGCTGACGAGTGTGATCGATGCACCGCGGCAGGTATTATTCGACGCCGAACTCTACCCGGATCTGCTGAGCAAGGCGGCGGCCCTGATGTTCTTGCTGGTCAAGAGCCGCCCGTTCTTGTGGGGCAATGAACTGACAGCTATTCTGGCTTTGTTGCGCTTCCTCGATCTGAATGGGCACCGGCTGGATCCGCATGTTGATGATGCGCAACTGGTTGCACTGGTTCGTTCGCTCCATCAACCGGGGGCCGGCCGCGAGATCCTGGAGGCGTGGCTGCGCGGCCATACTGTGTCGTAGCTTTCGTGTGGCGGGGCCTAGCCAGCCAGCGCCGGTCGGCGCGTATGCCAGTCGCTGATCCGCTGGTATGCATCACCAACCCGCAGCAGCGTTGCTTCGTCGAATGGTTGCCCGATCAACTGTAACCCGATCGGAAGTTGCTGGGCGAACCCACATGGGATGGCCAGCCCCGGCACACCGGCCAGATTGATCGGCAGTGTGCATACATCCTCAAGATACATGGCCAGTGGATCATCGCTGTGTTCGCCAAGCTTAAACGCAACCGATGGGGTCGTCGGCGCAGCTAGTAGATCAACCTGCTTGAACGCCTCTTGATAATCGCGCCGGATGAGGGTGCGCACCTGTTGGGCGCGTTTGTAGTAGGCATCGTAATAGCCGGCGGAAAGTGCATATGTGCCGAGCATGATGCGGCGGCGTACCTCGGCACCAAACCCGGCACCGCGTGTCTGTTCGAGGGCACCCCAGTACCCCGGATCATCAACCCGTTGGCCATACCGCACACCATCGTAGCGCGCCAGATTGGCACTTGCTTCGGCCGGTGCGATCAGATAGTACACCGGCAGCGCATATTTCGAGTGCGGCAGTGAGACATCAATCACCGTTGCGCCCTG
>CALLZL010000537.1 GCA_937859575.1 uncultured Chloroflexota bacterium | reverse complement strand
GTTGCGTCAACTGCGATCGGATCCGTATCGAGTGCCAGTACACGCCGTGCGCCAAGCCGGGCAGCCGTGATCGCCAGGATCCCCGACCCACACCCGAGGTCGAGCACATCACTTGCGGGTGGCATACGCTGTTCGAGCAACGCGATACACAGTTGGGTGGTGGGATGCAGGCCGGTACCAAATGCCATACCCGGATCAAGATGAAGCACCAGATCGTCGGGCTGCGGTGTATAGCTGAGCCACGACGGCACGATCACGGTGCGAGCGGCCACACGCTGGATGCTGTAGTACTGCTTCCAGGCATTCGCCCAATCCTCCTCAGCGAGTGGGCGAGCCTGCAACGGCCCAACCGGCCGCATCACACCAAGAAACCAGAGCTTCTGCTCGATCTGTGCCCGTGCTTCTTCGGCATGCGCATCAAGCGGCAGATAGGTGCGGAGTGTCACCGGGCGGGCGATATCGTAGCGATACTCCGGCCCATCGACCCCTGGGATGATCGGCTGATCGATCGCCACACCGCCATTATAGCCGTACTGTGCCAGCAGTTCACTGACCGACTCAACTGCTTCGGCATCAACCTCGACACTAAGTTCCAGCCAGCCGACCGGTGGGGGTGTTGTTATTTCGCCTTCCATCGTGTCCCCTGTGCTGTATCTTCAAGGATGATGTCGAGGCCGGCCAACCGATCACGAACCATGTCGGCAAGGGCGAACTGCCTGGCTTTGCGCAATTCGGCGCGCAATTCGATCAACAGTTCGATCAGCGGCGCCGTATGCTGGGCTGTCGTCTCGCCAGTTGTGAGCGTCAGCCCGAGCACGCCACTCAATTCCCGCACCGTTGCCTGGGCGGTGGCGAATGGTTCGCCACCTACACCGGCATCACGAGCCGTATTGATGGCACGCACCAGTTCGAAGATCGCCGCCATGCCGCCTGCGGTATTGAAATCATCATCCATTGCGGCAACGAATCCATCGTGAGCTGCCTGCACTGCCACTGCCAGCCGATCGACCGCAGCGCCGCTTGTGGCATCGCCTGTTGCCGGCAGTAGCGCGCTGCGCAAACGCTCAAAGCGGCGCTCTTGATCGGCCAGAATATCAGGGCCATAGGCCAGCGGGCTACGGTAGCTGCTGGCGAGCACGATCAAGCGCAGCACATCGGCCGGATGTTCGGCCAGAAACTCGCGGATCGTCACCACATTGCCGAGCGACTTCGACATCTTTTCGATATGGTAGGAACCATCCGGCATACGGGTGCGGATCTGTAGCATGCCGTTATGTACCCAATAGCGAGCGAATGGTTTACCGGTGAGGCTCTCGCTCTGCGCGATCTCGTTTTCGTGGTGAGGAAAGATCAGATCGGCACCCCCGCCATGGATGTCGATCTGGTCGCCAAGTGTTGCCAGGCTCATGGCCGAACACTCGATATGCCATCCCGGTCGCCCCGGCCCCCACGGGCTCTCCCAGGCCGGTTCACCCGGCTTGGCCGCCTTCCAGAGCGCAAAATCAGCCGGCGACTCCTTACGTTCATCAACCTCAAAACGCGTCCCGGCGAGCATATCTTCCACACTACGCCCCGAAAGCTTGCCGTAGTCGTCATCGGCGGCAACGCGGAAGTAGACATCACCGGCGGCGGCATAGGCATGCTCGCCGGCAATCAAACCTTCGATAAAGTCGATGATCTCGGGGATCGTTTCGGTCACACGCGGGTAGGCAGTAGCCGGCTTGACATGCAAAGCCGCAAGATCCTCGTGAAACTCAGCAACATACGCCGATGCCAGTTCGATCGGATCACGCCCGAGGCTCAACGCCCGATTGATGATCTTATCGTCGACATCGGTGAAATTCACAATATGGCGTACTGTATAGTGACGATATTCAAGGTAGCGGCGGATGATATCGAATACAATCGCCGACATCGCATGGCCAATGTGGGCCCGATCATACACCGTAACGCCACAGACATACATCCCCACTTCACCGGGCTTGATCGTTTCAAAAAGTTCCTTCCGCCGCGATAGCGTATTATAGAGCTGAATGGGCATCGTTTCCTCTACAGGTATCAGTGATAACGCAGCACTTCGTTCTGCGACAGCATAGGGCGGCGACTCCATACGCGACCCGATATGGCCGCTCATGACGCATGTGTCAGATTCCTCCACCAAGCGTAAACTCATCATAACGGCCATTGTTGCCGTTGAGCTCAATCGCCGCCCAACATGCCTGTTCTTCCGCCGTCTCTTTGATCAAAGCATGATGCTCGTGGTGATGGTGATCGGTGGTCTCTTCGAGCTCGGCAACCCGCGCTTCGAGTTCGCGGATGCGATTGTGAAGATTGCGCAACATCGCCGCCTCGGGATCAGGCAGGTTTTCAACCCGGCGCGTCTCACCCGTCTGTGGGTCGCGCGTGGCGACGATACGTGCCGGTACACCAACAGCAGTAGCGTGGGGCGGCACATCCTTGACCACCACCGCCCCGCCGCCAACCCGGGCGCCGACACCAATCGTGATCGCACCAAGCACACTCGCCCCAACCCCGATAATCGCCTGGTCGTGAACCGTTGGGTGGCGTTTGCCGCCCTGTTTACCGGTACCGCCAAGCGTCACCCCCTGGTAGAGCGTGACCCAATCACCGATCTCGGTGGTTTCGCCGATCACAACCCCCATGCCGTGATCAATAAAAAAACCACGACCAATGGTGGCCCCTGGATGAATCTCGATACCGGTGAAAAAGCGTGCGATCTGCGAGATCAGCCGCGGCACAAACGGGATGCGGCGACGCCAGAAGATATTGGCGATCCGATGGGCGATGGTGGCATGCAATCCAGGGTAGAGCAGCACCTCGGCAATATTGCGTGCTGCTGGATCATTCTGAAAGATAGCGCGAATATCATCACGCAGAATCAACAGTGGATGTGACATTATGACCTCCCAGATGGCCGGAGAATGAGGGCTGACGCAACAAAGGGGCGTCACATGAATAATGACGCCCCTAACGACAGACGCAGCAATACCGGCGAACCTCGCGGCGCCGCTGCGGCGGGGAGGTACGTAATGTGGGGGAAACAGCCCTATGATTGAGCAGGAGCAGATTTTGTCTCACTGGTGCTCTTCTCAGTCGCAGGTGCCGTTTCAGTTGCCGCAGGAGCAGCCGGAGCGGCGTCGGTCGACGGCTTTTCGCTGGCACTGGTTTCGGTGCCAACCGTCGCACTATCTGACTTTCGGCTATCGGTAATATACCATCCGGAGCCTTTGAAGACGATGCCGACCGGCTGGAAGACACGCCGTACGGCGCCTTCCTTGCCACACGGACAAACACGCAGCGGTTCGTCCTTGAACGACTGGAACTGCTCAAACTGTGAGCCGCATGAGTCGCACTTGTATACGTAGGTTGGCATATCCGTCAAACCTCCACAGTAAATTTGGTGTAATAGCAGCACAGGCTGAAGAACGTTTTCTCTACCATTGTACACGACCTGCCGCCGCCGATCAAACACCGGATGTAGGAGTTTTATTAGATGCTGCCATGATCAGCCCGGCAGCGCCTGCAGGCTCGGCAAATCGCACCACAACTTCAGGGGTGGCATGCCAGGCGGCACAGGCATGCAAGGTTGCCCCTAGCCCGGCAACCAGCTCGTCGCTCACCTCGACCTCTGGCTCGAAATAGAGCGCCTTGACCTCAAAGACCCCTTCCTTGCGGTGTGCCTTGGCATCAAGCCGGCCAACCAGCCGATCATGATGCAGGATCGGTAAGACGAAATAACCATAGCGGCGGCGTGACGCCGGCGTATAGCACTCGATCCGATAGTCGAAGTCGAAAAGTGCCTGAGCACGGCGACGATCCCACACCAGTGGATCAAACGGCGTCAGCAGTACCGTGCGGTTGGCCGGTAGCGCACCGGCGGCAGCCTGTTCGGCGAGCGGCTGCATGGCAGGATGCATGAAGACCGGTTCATCAAACCCTTCTACGGCGATCGTCACGAGCCGGCCCGCAGCAGCAAGGGCAAACGCCGCAGCAATCGACGGGCGTCGGGCCGTACGAAAATAGTCGGCGATCCAGCTTGCCGGTGCAAAGCCGAGCGCACGTACCGCCCGCAGCACCTGCATGCTTAGCACTTCGTCGTATGGAGGGGCATGCTGGTCTTCCCAATGCGGCATGACCCGCTCGCGCAGATCATACACCCGCTGGAAGCGTTCGCGGCGTGCAATCATCAGATCGCCACGCCAGAAGAGCGTCTCAAGTGCCAGTTTCTCTGCTTTCCAATCCCACCAGCTGCCCTGCCGCCCATCGCTGCGCACAAAATCAGCCGAACGCACCGGGCCGCGTTCGCGGATCACTTGCAACACATGGTCGGCCATGGGCTGGTTGGCGGCGATCCATTCGCCGGTAGAGCGGGTAATCTTCGTGTGGGAGGAAGGAAGCTTCATGCGACCAGAATTCGAAGAGCAAACCTTCGGCCAGCAGCTGATCGAGCCAGGCCGGTGTATAGGTGCCAAGCCGGCTCCAGAGCACGAAATACGGGCTGCGCGCCACCACATGAATGGTGTCGATCTGCAATACCCCCATATGCCGGATCGCTGCCAGTAGATCGCCCTTCTCGGCTGGGCGTGGCAGCGGCTCGGCCAGACCTTGGGCGGCGATCTGTAAGACACGCGCCGCTGAACGTGAGAGTTGAAGAAACATTGTTCTATTATAAAACAAGGCAAGAAAGATGTAAGCATTTCATGAGATCTTGCTAAACTT
This sequence comes from uncultured Chloroflexota bacterium, assembly GCA_937859575.1. Lineage (GTDB taxonomy): Bacteria > Chloroflexota > Chloroflexia > Chloroflexales > Roseiflexaceae > CALLZL01. The sequence goes on along the minus strand of CALLZL010000537.1, from coordinate 15,896 downwards.
TGCTACGTATCATATGGTAAGAGATAACACAACAAGCGAAAGCGACGACGACATGATCAAAATCCCTTCTTCTGAAATACCCCCCGAATTGGTCTACCATGACCGCCGGCGTTTCTTGCGGAGTTTCGGTGTGCTGACAGCCGGCGCGCTGGCGCTTGGTGCATGCGGCAGCCTGCCGGGTGCGGCAGCCCCACCGCCGACTGTCTTACCCGGTGCCACCGATGGGGCGACCGATGAGCTTGGCGATCCACTCAATAGTTTCGAGCAGATCACCAACTATAACAACTTTTACGAATTCACTACTGAGAAACAGGGTGTCGCAGCATTGGCACAGGGATTGCGCACCGCACCATGGAACCTGGAAGTTGGCGGATTAGTGCGCAACCCGCGCACCTTCGCCATCGAAGATCTGCTCACGCAGTATGATCAGGAAGAACGTATCTACCGGCTGCGCTGCGTTGAAGCATGGTCAATGGTTATTCCCTGGCAGGGTTTCCCGCTCCATAAACTGTTGGCTGTCGTTGAGCCGACTGCCGAGGCGCGCTATCTGCGTTTTGAAACCCTCTATGATCCCGAACAGATGCCGGGGCAGCGGTCGAGCTGGTTTAGCTGGCCGTATGTCGAAGGGTTACGCCTTGATGAAGCCATGCATGATCTGACGCTACTCAGCACCGGATTATACGGCCGCACACTGTTGCCGCAGAATGGTGCACCGATCCGGCTGGTTGTCCCTTGGAAGTATGGGTTCAAGAGTATCAAATCGATCGTCAAGATCGATCTGGTAGCCGAGATGCCGACATCGCTCTGGATGGCAGCGGCGCCCAATGAATACGGCTTCTATGCCAATGTCAATCCCGATGTGGCGCATCCACGCTGGACACAAGCAACCGAGCGACGTATCGGCGAGTATAGCCGCCGCCCCACACTGCCGTTCAACGGCTATGCCGAGCAAGTGGCGGAACTGTATGCCGATCTGGATCTGCGGGTGAACTATTGAGTACCCCGCTCACGGCACAGCAGACACCGGCAACCCGCCGGCGCGAACGCTGGCCACTGCTGGTGCATACCGCCGCCCTACTGCCGCTGCTTGTTGCAATTGCCGATCTCTTGCTAGGCCGGCTGACGGTGAATCCGATCCAGGATCTGACCCACCGCTCTGGCTATACGGCACTGGTGTTGTTGGTGGCATCACTGGCATGCACACCGATCAGCATGGTATTCGGCTTCAAGCGTGTGCTGACACTACGACGCCCGCTGGGGTTGTATGGTTTCGGGTATGCATTGGTGCATATGCTGATCTTTGTGGTGGTTGATTTCGGGCTCGATATTACACTGATCTGGCAAGAAGTTGCCGAAAAACGGTACATTCTGGCCGGCATGGCGGCACTACTCCTCCTTATTCCGCTGGCGATCACATCGACCAGCGGATGGCAGCGACGCCTGGGCCGGCGCTGGCGACTCGTGCATCGGCTGGTCTATCTGGCCGTACCATTGGCTGTCATCCACTACATCTGGCTGGTGAAAGCCGATATCCGCGAGCCGCTGCTGTATGCGGCACTCGTGATACTGCTGTTACTGCTGCGGCTTGGGCCGCTACGGCGTGCGATAACTACCTGGCGGCGGCGATTGTCGTCGTGAATAGTGACACCCCGTATTACCGTATCACCCACACAGTTGCCGCTGCTCTTGATCTATGGTAGACTCACGCGCCTATAAGCCTGAGAGTAACCATGGCGCACACGAGTTCGGTACAGCGCGACAATCAGCCGGCGGCGCCTCTCATTCCCCATCTATCAGATGTTCTGTTGCGAATCGGCGCCGCTGCTGTAGCCGGGTTTGTGTTGTTGTTACTGGCGTTTCAGATCCCGGTTGTGCATCATGTTGACCTCGGCGGGTATGATGCCGCCTACACTCAGGGTTTCAGCGAGCCCGAACCGGTTGATTCCCCCTTCCTGATCGGCTCCGACGGCAGTGCGCGCTGGTCGCGTGATGTTTCGTATCTCCTCTTCCCACAGGCCGGTTTAGGTGCCGATATCACGCTGCATGTGCGCGGCCGCCCCGGCGAACCCGGCACACTAACCGTTCTGCTGAATGATCAGCTCGAACTCGGCCGGATCGTCTTAAACGACACATGGCAAGCGCACACCTTCACAATCGACGCCGGATTACTCAAACCCAGTGATGTTGTGATCGCCCTGCGCGGCGAGGCACGCCAGATCGCACTGAACCGGCCACTGCCGGTGACGGCACTGATCGACCGGGCAACCTACCGTGTCGGGCCACCGCCGATCATCCCCTACCCCTGGCCGCTTGCCTATGCGGCGGCAGCGGCAGCCATGCTTCAGGCACTCCTGCTCGGGATGTCGCTCACACCACGCCGCCGGCTGATGCTCGCGGCCGGCGGTATTGCCGCCTTGACATTGGCACTGCTGCTCTTCTACCGCATGCAGCCGCCATTCTACCCGCTGGTTGTGCGTGGCTTGCCACTTGCCATCTGCAGCACACTGGCCGGGCTGCTGGCATTGCGTTACGGTCGGCAAATCACAGCCGCATGGCCCTGGTTGCTCGACGCCGCCGCACCGGCTGCTCTTGCAGCCTGGGTGCTCTTCCTGCTGCCACACATGTACGAGCACCGCATCCTGGCAGTACCGGGAGTCGAAAACGATTTTCGTGTCTTTGCCGGGCGTTCAACACGCCTCTTCGGTAGCTTCAGCGCCGATGGATTCTACTCGGCAGCCACCGATGGTGTTTTGCGCGCCGACGGTTTTTACAATATCGGCTACCCACTGCTGCTCTGGCTGGTACGCCCGCTGGTCGCCGATAACCCGTTTCTGGCCGCCCGGCTGATTGCTGTATGCAGCGGTGTGTTGCTTGTCGCAGCCGGCTGGTGGCTGGCACGCCGGTTGCTGGGGCGCGCAGCAGCACTGATAGTGCTCGCCACACTAGCCACCAGTTCGTTTGTCGTCGGCTATGCTCTCTCGCTCGGCACCGATATGCCATTCGCGGCATTGTGCGCTCTGACCCTGGCGCTTGTGCTTGCCCCGCCCGGGCGCCAGCACGGCTGGATCGCTGCGGCCGGGCTGCTCGCGGGTGCGGCATTCGTCGTACGGCATCCCGGGCTGCTTCTGTTACCGATCGGCTGGCTGGCGCTCTGGCAGATCAGGTCAGCTTCCACGGCGCATGCTTCCGCGCTGCGGCCGGCGATCTTCACGCTCGCCTTCCTGCTGGCGATAACACCCCAGATCGCGGTCAATCTGCGTGATACCGGCCAGCCGCTCTTCAGCCAGCAGGCCAAGAATATCTGGCTCGCGGTGTATGCCGACGGCGACTGGCGGCGTTGGGAAGCGGTTCCCAACAGTATCGGCTTCGGCGAACTACTGGCACGCGATCCAGGGCGCTTGCTCAATAGCTGGTGGTTTAACCTGCGCTCGTTTGTCGGCACCGGCAGCGAAGATACCAGTGAGTTCGGCAGGGCCTGGCAATTGCGGCTGCTTGGGTTTCCTGCCAACTGGTTGGCGATCGGCGGATTGCTTGGCTGGCTTGGCCAGAGCCTCAGACCTACTGCCGGACGCCGACCATGGCCGTTGATCATTCTGCTTGGCTGGCTGCTGCTGTATGTCGTCGCCGTGAGTATCGGTATCTCATTACCACGCTTCTTCCTGCCACTCACGGTGGTGTATGCCCTGGCTGCCGGTTGGGCCGCCATGCAACTGGCCGACCGGATTCGGTGGCGTGGTGATCGACTGCTGTTGATCGGCCTGCTGCTGATGTTGCTGCTGGCCGATGGCTTTCGCATCGGCGCTGCCGAGGTGTTGAGCCGCCAGCAGCCCGATGCACAAGCCATGGTACGCCTTGTCGAGCTAACACTGCTACCGGATGAGCAGCTGGCGGTTGGTGTTTCGCCGCGTGATACGATCGGCAAATATTCGGCAATCGCCCATCGTGTCGTGGAGGGCCCAATCCCCCCCCGGGCCGTCCGGGGGCCCGCGGGTGTGACCTCCCTGCTGTGGCGGCGGGGGGCGGGCGCCCCGCCGCAACAGTACCCCATCGTCGGTGCCGCCGGGGGCTATACGCTCTATCGGGTAGAATAGCAGCATGGCACATACAACCCGCACACCTACCGGCAACGACCGCAATCGTTCATCCAGCTGGATTGTTGTACTGCTGATAGTAATCGCCATCGTACTAAGGCTATGGCTCATCAGCATCAGTGCACTCGACCCGCGCTACTCGGATGCCGACGACGGTGATTACTTCCGGCGTGCATTACGGTTGGCCGTCACCGGGATCTACCTCGACGACTCATGGCTCATCCGGCCGCCGGGCCATATCTTTTTCTTCGCGATCTGGATCCGCCTGGCGCTGCTGCTCGGCATACCGCAGTATGGTGTGCTCTTTGTTCAGTTGGCGCAGACGACCCTGGCAGCGCTGATGGTACCACTGGCCTATGATACGGCGCGCCGGCTATTCGCCGCTCGGTCGGCCGGCCTGATCTTTGCGGCACTCATCGCACTCTGGTATCCGTTTATTGAAACCGCGACCGTGCTCTTCACCGAGCAGATCTATCTGTTTCTGTTCCTGCTCCACTTCTGGTTCCTTCTGCGTTATGATGCAACCAGCCGGCTGCGCGAACTTGCCGCCGCCGGTGCTGCCCTCGGCAGCGCCGCACTCACGCGCTCGCCGGCACTCTATGCGCTGGCCTTCGTCGTCGCCTGGCTGGTGCTGCGCCAGATCTTCATCACCAGGCGCGCACAACCCGGTTCATTCCATATCGCTCTGGCGGCATACAAGCCACAGCAGCTGATCACATCGATCCTGGTCGTCGTTATCGCATGCCTCGCGATCGTCGGCCCGTGGGCAACCCGCAACTACCTGGTGTATCAGCGTTTCATCCCGATCGATACACTCGGCCAGGTCAATCTCTGGCTTGATCTTGATGAAAATGCCAATCGCAACCTGCATATCAGTGTTCTGCGCGGCATGCCGCAGGCCGATCGCGCACCATATGCCCTGGCGCAGGCCCGTGCGATCCTGGCCGAAAACCCGCTTCGGCTGTTTCACAAATCATGGCCGATGTTCCGCCATGTCTGGAAGGCACAATATACCGAAGATCTGTATGTGAAGCACAGCTTCTTTGCCCGCCCGCTGCGTGAAATGACGGCACTCGGCCTGCTGGGTGATCTGATCTGGCTGGTTCTCATGATCGCCGCCATCTGCGCACTCAGTGCCCCGGCACGTGAAGGATTGCACCATCGGCTCTTCATCCTGGCCTGGATCAGCTATGCGCTCATCACCGTGATCGTGTTTCATGTCGAGCCACGCTATCTCCTGCCGCTCTGGCTTCTGTTTGGGCTGTACGCCGCCGGTGCCGGTGCACTCTTGCGCCGGCCGTTCAGTGGTGCCCGGCTACTGCCAGCGCTGCGCGCCATGACGCTGATCGGTTTCCTGCTACTCTGTTTTCCCTACCGCGACTACCCGGCGATCCTGGCACGCGGCATCGCACGTGAGCAAGCCGGCAGCACCGCTGATCGTGCCTACCTGGCGCGCGATTATGAACGTGCCGCACACTATTACCGGGCCGCACTTGCCGCTCAGCCCAACTTCGCCGATGCCCAGGTAGGCCTCGCATTGGCGCTGGCGGCGCAGGGGCAGCATGCCGATGCGCTTGCAACCCTCGAACGCGGCAGTTCACGCCGCACCGAACTGGTAGCCGGCGCGCTGGCACGCGACACCGGCGATCAAGCCACCGCTGCCCGCCTGCTGCCATATGTCGAAGCAACCGCCGGCGAAAATATTCAGCAATGGGCGATCGACTGGTTGCATCCACCGCCGCAAACGGCCCTCACCCTTGGCGATGGGCTCGACATCGGCTATATCGCCGGGTTCTCGCCGGCCGAACAGAGCGCCACACAGAGCTTCCGCTGGCTCGAAGGGAGCGGCCGGATTGTCTTACCGCTCGCCGAACCGCTGCAACCCGGCAGCATCCTGATCCTGCGCATGGCCGGCGGGCAACCCGAGCCGACCCCGCTACGGGTGCGCTTCGCAAACGGCGATACCGCAACACTCCCGGTGACCAGCAGCAGCTGGCGCGCCTACCGGCTGGTGGTGCCAGCCGATCTGGCCGGAGCAGATCGGCTGGCATTTGAACTTGAAGCACCGACATTCGTACCGGCACGCATCACACCCGGTAGTGATGATGCTCGTGCGTTGAGCCTGATGATTGCCGAAATCCGGTTACAATAGGGCTACAAACGGTGGTGTTGCAGCCATGCCTGCGTCGGTGCAAACGACCGCCACAGAACTGCACAATCATAAGGAAGAAGCATGACCCGACCGCTCATACTGACAACCGATCTCGAAGGGGTGCTGGTGCCCGAGATCTGGATCGCCTTTGCCGAGAAGACCGGCATCGAGCGCCTGCGCCTCACGACTCGTGATATCCCCGATTATGATGTGCTGATGCAAGGTCGGCTGGCGATCCTGCGCGAACATCGGCTTACTCTTGCCGACATCCAGGCTGTGATTGCCACCCTCGATCCGTTGCCCAATGCAGCCGCGTTCCTCGATCGCATTCGCAGCACCATGCAGGTCATCGTCGTCTCCGACACATTCTACGAATTTGCGGCACCGCTGATGGAAAAACTGGGTCGGCCGACCCTCTTCTGCCATACCCTCGAAACCGACGACCACGGGATGATCAGCGGTTACCGGCTGCGCCTGCCCGACAGCAAAACCCGCACGGCCGAGTCGCTGCGCCTGATCGGCTTCGATGTCGTCGCCGTCGGCGACTCGTATAATGATACCGGGATGCTCGGCGCGGCCAATCACGGCATTCTGTTCAGCCCGCCGGCCAATGTCGTGGCCGAGTTCCCGCAGTTCCCGGCCGTCTACGACCACGAAGCACTGTATGATGCAATTGTGGCCACCCACAGGTGAGAAGACCATGATCATAAGTGAAGAAGAGACCGAGGCAGCCGTTGTCGGCGCACCACGCCACTGGCCGTTCAGCATCAGTGTCGTCATCCCGGCTTTTAACGAAGGGCCACGGATCGCCGGGGTGATCGATTCGATCCGTGCCGAGCTACCCGCTGCCGAGATCATTGTGGTTGATGATGCATCGCACGATAATACCGCCGAACAGGCGGCAGTGGCCGGGGCGCATGTCATCCGCCGACCACACAACATCGGCAACGGCGCAGGAGTCAAAACCGGGGTCCGTGCTGCAAGCGGCGAGGTGATCCTGGTGATCGATGCCGATGGCCAGCACAACCCGGCCGATATTCCGCGCCTGCTCGAACATATCGATCGCTACGACATGGTGGTAGCGACTCGGCCGGATCGCACCAGCCACGAAAACCTGTTGCGTTGGGCCGGTAACACCCTGCTGAACAATTTCGGCACGTATCTCACCGGTATGCCGATGCGTGATCTGACATCCGGATTTCGCGCCATACGGCGCGATGTCATGCTTGAATTCCTGCACCTGCTGCCAAACCAGTTCGGCTGGCCGATGACAAGTGCCATGGCACTGGCCAAAGCCGGCTATCATATCCGCTTCGAGCCGGTAACAATGCGCAAACGTCAGGGCGGCCAGAGCACCCAGAAGCTGTTCAAGAACGGCATCCGCAACATCCTTATGATCTTGCGCATGGTATCGCTCTTTGCGCCACTGCGCGTCTACTTCCCGGTGGCGCTCAGCATGCTTGGCTTCAGTATCGTCTCGTTTTTAATCAGCTACTTTATCACCGACATTGGCCGCTTTCGCGTGCCAAACTCGGCAGTTGGGCTGTTCGTCGGCGCGATTGTCGTCTTCATGTTCGGCCTGCTGGCCGAGCAGATCGCCGCCCTACGCCTGCAACGGCGCGATGATTAACACATTATGAATACATCAACCCGCTGGTTGCTGCGCCTGATTGGCCCGGCACTGCTCATCTTCTTCCTCTGGCGCAGCGACGTTGGCGCGATTCTGACGAACCTGCGCGAACTGAATCTGCTGCCACTGCTGATCTCGCTCGGGCTTATGCCGGTGTTTGTGGCCGTTAAATCCTGGCGCTGGATCATGATCATGCGCGAACTCGGCATGCAGCCGCCTTCACTCGGTTTTGCATCGGCCCTCTACTCGATCGGCCTGTTCGTCGGCGGTGTGACACCCGGCCAGTCGGGGGATTTCATCAAAGCCTGGTATCTCAAAGAGCGCGGCCAGCAACTGACGCCCGGCCTGTTTAGTATTGTGATCGATCGGCTCTTCGATTTTATCGTGATGGCGATCCTGGCACTCGTCGGCCTGATTGCCTTTGTCGATGTCTTCCCATCCGATATGCGTACCCCGCTCAGTGTGGCGACAATCAGCTTTGCTACTCTGATCTTCGCCCTGACACCGGCATTGATGGCACGCAGGCCACGCGAGCGTATCTTTGGCCTGTTGCTGCCCTTGCTGCCCGGCCGGCTCCGCACCCCCGCCGAACGTTGGCGCGATCAACTGGCCGGCCTCAGTATGCGCCCGCAGCTGCTCGGGTTGTTAATGCTCGCCTCGGTGGGATCGGCAACATCAACCGTGATCCGCATCTGGCTGCTGTTCGTGGCTCTGCCGCTTGCGAATGTGCCGCCGCTCGCCATTATCGGCTCAACCGCACTGATCTCCATCCTGCAGGCGCTTCCAATCAGCTTTGCTGGTGTCGGCGTGCGCGATGCGATCCTGATCGCGGTGCTTGGGCGGTATGGCTACTCGGCAGAACTCGCGATCAGCCTTTCGACCCTCTTTCTTTTAATAAATATCGACCATCTCTCGGCGGTTTTTTTTATCGGGCTGCGTTCCCCGCCCGGCCGGCCCCCCCCCGCCGATGCCCTTAACCCCGATACAAGCAAGAACACTACCTGATGAAATACCGCATCTGCCTGAGTTTGCTGCTCACCATCATCATACTGGCGGCATGCAGCACCCCGCCAACTACCCGCGCCGAACAGACTATCGATGGGCTGCGAATCGCGATCGAACTACCCACACGCGCAACTGTCGCCCGTACCTATGATCTGTTCGTCACCCTGTACGACGCCACAGGGCAACCAATCAACGATGCGACCGTCTTCCTCGACCTCGACATGCCGGCCATGCCGATGGCGGTCAATCAGCCGATCGCGACACCGCTCGGCGATGGTCGTTACCACATCCCTGCCGCCTATTCGATGGATGGCGAATGGATCATCACCGTGCATGCCCAGATCGGCAACCGCGAATATCAGGCGCTGTTCGAACAGCGTGTCGCCCCTTAACACACCGTGTGCCCCGCAAACGTTGCCCCAGAGCGTGCTACTATTAGCAGCGTATGATCGCCGCCCAGGCGAGCAATCATACTGCCGCCAGACATTGCAGGAGACCAATCGATGACTACACCAATTCGCTGGGGAATTGTCAGCACTGGCCGTATCGCCGGTGTCTTTGCGACTGGGCTGGCCGCACTGCCCGATGCCCATCTGCTTGCCGTCGGGTCGCGGTCGGCCGAGAGCGCTGCGGCTTTTGCCGACCGCTTTGGTATTCCGCGCCGTTATGCCAGCTACGAAGAACTGGCCGCCGATCCGGATATCGATGCCGTGTATATTGCAACCCCACACTCGTCGCACGCCGCCGAGGCGATCCGCTTCATCCGAGCCGGCAAAGCCGTGCTCTGCGAGAAGCCATTTACGATCAACGCCGGCGAAGCCGAACTGGTTGTTGCCGAAGCTCGCTCGCGTGGCATATTCCTCATGGAAGCGATGTGGACCCGCTTTCTACCCGCGTTGGTACGGGTACGCGAAATCATCGCCTCGGGGGCGATCGGCGATCTGCGCATGCTCTACGCCGATTTCGGCTTCCGCACCAATGTCAACCCACAGAGCCGATTGTTCGATCCAGCACTCGGCGGCGGCGGGTTGCTGGATGTGGGTGTCTATTGCATCTCACTCGCATCCATGCTCTTCGGCACCCCGACCGAACTCAAATCGCTCGCCAATCTTGGCGAAACCGGTGTCGACGAACAGGCCGCCATCCTGCTCGGGCATAGCGGCGGCCGGATGGCGCTGCTCTCGACCGCCACCCGAACATCGACACCACACGAGGCAACAATCATGGGCACCGAGGGCATGATCCGCATCCCATCACAGTGGTGGGCCGCCAATCGCCTCACGGTTACCATCGGCGGCAATACCGAAGAGATCAGCATGCCGTTTGAAGGCAACGGATACAACTATGAAGCCGCCGAAGTGGCCAACTGCCTGCGCGCCGGTAAAACCGAAAGTACCCTGATGCCACTCGACGAAACGCTCGCCATTATGCGTACCATGGATACCCTGCGATCACAGTGGGGCCTCCGCTACCCGATGGAATAAGACAGACAGAAAGGAATTCCCCAATGCAGTACGGCAATGTTCCCGGGATCGACAAACCGATTTCACGCATCGTTCAGGGTGCGATCATGGTTTCGTCGAAAGATGTCGAAGGTAGTTTCGAGTTGCTCGATGCCGTCTTCGCGCTTGGTTGCAACACCATCGACACCGCACATGTCTATGGCCAGGGTGATGTGGAACGCACGGTGGGGCAGTGGGTTGCGTCGCGCGGCAACCGCGAGAAGCTGGTGATCATCGGGAAGGGGGCACACCACAGCCAGGATCGCAAACGTGTCACGCCATTCGATATCACGGCCGACATCCACGATTCACTGGCACGCTTTAAGTTCGACTATATCGACCTCTATTTGCTGCATCGCGACGACCCGAGCGTGCCGGTAGGGCCGATCGTCGAGGTGCTCAACGAACACCACGCCGCCGGCCGCATCCATGCCTTTGGTGGCTCGAACTGGTCGTTTGAACGGATCGAAGAGGCCAATGCCTATGCCGCCGCACACGGCCTCAAGCCTTTTGTTGCCAGTAGCCCCAACTTCAGCCTGGCCGACCAGCTACGTGAGCCGTGGGAAGGATGCATCAGCATCAGCGGGCCGGCCAACGCCAGGGTTCGTGAAGTCTATGCTGCCAGCCAGATGCCGCTCTTTACATGGTCGAGCCTGGCAGGCGGCTTCTTCTCGGGGCGGCTGCGCCGCGACAACCTGGAGTCGTTTGAGGAATATCTCGATAAACTGGCCGTCTATTCGTATGCCAGTGAAGAGAACTTCCGCCGCCTTGATCGCGCACAGGAACTGGCCGACGAGAAAGGGCTGACGATCCCACAGATCGCTCTTTCGTATGTCATGAGTCAGCCGCTCAATATCTTTGCCCTTGTCGGCAGCCGTACGGCCGCTGAGTTCGAAGCCAATCTGACGGCCAGCGAGATGCGTCTGAGCGAAGCCGAATGCGCCTATCTCGACCTGCGCGCCGAAAGCCGCTGATGATCGTGCTGCCTGGTGTGGTCATCCGCCAAATCGCGCAATATGCGCTCAACCATGCAGAACGCCGAGCCATAAGCTCGGCGTTCTGCATGCAAAGGTACCGGCATCACACTGCAGGTAGCACAAAACTGAAGGTTGTGCCCTCACCGGGTCGGCTCTGCACCCAGATCCGGCCGCCAAATAGATGCACAAGCGGCCGTACTAGCGAAAGGCCGAGCCCGGTGCCGCCGGCTTCCACTTTCAATGGGTTCTCGGTGCGATAAAAGCGATCGAAGATTCGATCAAGATCCTCGGCTGCAATGCCCACCCCAGTATCGCTGATATCGATCCGAACAAAGCGCGTATCGCTCTTCAACCCTTCGCGTAATGGTGTCGGAATACTGTCGATCTGTGCTTCGCAGGCCGCCAGGGCCAGCGACCCGCCGCGTGGGGTATATTTCACGGCATTCGATACCAGGTTCGCCAGGATCTGATTGAAACGCCACGCGTCGGCACGCACCAGCGGCAATCCGGGTGGGATGTTAAGCTGCAGCACCTGCCCACGCTCGGCGATCTTCGCCTGATACTCAAGCATCACCTGGCTGATCGCCTCGGCGACATGCAGCGAACGCAGATCAAGCTCGACACTGCCGGTCTCAATCTTGGTGATATCGAGCAGGTCGTTGATAATGACAATCATCCGCTCGGCATTCGACTGGATGATCTCCAGAAACTCCTTCTGTGTGTCGTTGATTGCCCCCAGGCTCCCCATGGCCAGCAGTTGGGTAAACCCTTTGATCGAGGTCATGGGTGTGCGCAATTCGTGCGATACTGTACCGATAAACTCGGTCTTCAACCGATCCGACTCAACCTCGCGGGTAATATCGCGGAAGACCACCACCGCGCCCATCAGCTGCTCTTTGCTCGAGAACACCGGATCAAGGGTGACGCTCACCATCTGCATACCGATCTGAAAGGTGGTGGTGTAGGTCTGTGCATCCTCAGGTGTATCAACGGTCGCCAGCATCTTCTCGACGGGTATCTCGTTGATGCGCCGGCCAAGCAGGCGCTGCATCAGTTCGGGTAACTGCCACATCAAAAGCTCTTCGATCGGCCGATCAAGAATCCGCTCGGCTGCCGGGTTGGCCGTCAGCACGCTTCCATTGGCATCACAGACGATCACCCCATCCGAGAGGCTCTGAAGAATGGCGGTGCTCTGGCTCGCCGCTTCTTCCTGGCGGCGCTGCATCTCGGAGCGATGCATCAACTGCCGCTCGATCTCGCGATAGATCTGTGCATTGTAGATCCCGATTGCGATCTGATTCGCCGTCGCATTCAGCAGCCGGATATGCTGTTCGAGAAAGAATCCGGGCTCGGCATGCGAAAGCATCAGCACGCCCTGAACCTCGTGGTGTGCAACAAGCGGTAGCGCGATCATCGAACCGACCCGCTTATGCTCTTGATCGTCGTCGGGTGGCGGTTGCCAGCGTGGGTCACTTGCCACATCATTGATCACGGCGGCTTTGCGTTGCTGTGCCACCCAGCCGACGATCCCCTGGCCGATTGGGAAGCGGGTATAGCCGATATCGACTCTATCACCAAGCGCAGCTCGCCCTACCAATTGATCTGTCTCGCGGTCAACAAGCATGATCGAACCATGCGAAACACCAATAATCTGCGCCAATGCCGTCAACGAGCTCTGCAACAGAAGATCTTCATCAAGGGTGCTGCTGATCTCAAGGGCGATATAGTTTAGAGTCTCCAGCGTATCGCGCTCGATCTGGAGCTCGTGAGTACGCTCAGCAATCCGTTGTTCGAGTTCGGCGTTGAAGCGCCGCACTTCTTCGTACAGATGCGCGTTGTCAAGCGCAATTGCCGCCTGCGTCGCGGCCGAGCGAATATAGTCGATTTCACCACGCTCGGCAAAGAGCTCGCGATCAGCGCTCTGCAACACAATCGCACCGAGTGTCCCGCGTTGGGAACGCAGCGGCACAACCATTGCCGCATCCCCATCCTGCCACCAGTCGGCAACTACCGCGGCACTCAGCACTTGCTCAGCACCCGAACGGCACACAATCGCGATTGGATCAACAGCATCCACCACATCGATCGTCAACCCGGCCGGCAACGTATCCGGCCAGCAGCGCGCAAGTTCAAGCCGTGTTGTATCATGCGAATACAACCAGATACTCACCGCCACAAGATTGAGCGCTGTCAGTAACGACGATCCGGCAATCTCGATCTGCTGTTCGCGATCCAGGCTGGCCGTCATCCGCTGGATCATCTCGTTGAGTTGCGATACATGGAGCGCCGTCCGGTCGGTCACCTCCGCATCACGATAGAGCGTTTCGACGAGCATGCGGGTATCGTTCAGCTCTTGCACCACGTGTTGTGCAGAAGCAACCCAGTGCGTTGCCGTCGTCACCACTACATATTCGATCAGTTCATCAAGCTCGGCCAGCAGATACGCCGCAGCAACCGGCTGGTGGTTGCCGGTATCGAACTCCAGCACCTCAAGTGCGCTCCGCCGCAGGCGCAGGGCAAGCTGCAGCTGCTGCGGCAACTCATCCTCGCCCTGGGTCGTCCGCAATGCCCGTAATAAACGCAGGCACTCATCGAGCGGAGCATAGTCGCCGGCAGCAGCGCTCACCACTCCATCATAGAGCGCACCAATCAACAAATGATGCTCGTGAGGATGCACCGGCATACCCGATGCATCCTGCATTGCTTCGTGATGCGGCACTACCAGAGGCACCTGGATCTGCTCGAATGCGGCGATCCAGCGCGGCAGCAACTTCGTCCGCTGTTGTGTCAGCCATTGGGCAAGTACGTGGCTCATGACGGTAACGACGTCCTCACGACGACAACGGTTGCATCATCGTTCTGCTTTCCATAGCCGGCCAGAATCTGATTGGCGAGTGTATCGGGCAGTTGCGCAAGATCAATTGCCGTATCGTGGACAAACTGACTCGATACACCATCACTATATAGAACGAAGAGATCGCCCGGATCATACACATAATGCATTTCGAGTAAGGTTGGTAGTCGATATCCAAGAATGCCGTTCTTCGAGATCGGTTTGATCGGTCGGCGACTATAGGCATGCACCCCGACATTACCAACCCCGACATACGACACGCGCAGGGCATGTGGATCAAGCCGCAGTAAACCAATGACGGCACCGCGCGTGCCCTGCAGAGCGCTATGTGAGCGCCGTAACAGATCTTGTAATGGCAGATCCGGTGCACCGGCAATCACTTGCTCGGCGGCTGTTGCAGCACGTGCTGCTTCGATACCGCCCCCAAGACCATCGATCACGGCGGTAATAAAACCACCCCCCCGGGCCTGCGCCGCCCCAAAAACAACACCCACGACCTGCTCGCCATGTTTTGCGCGGCATACCGCCCCCCAGGTGATCGTTACCCGCGGAAAGGAACCTTGCGTTGCTGCGTATTCAGCCATTTCACTACCCGTACACACGTGCCGCGCCCAGGCATCGACTCAATCGAACATGTATCCACCATGCGGCGTACACCCGGTAAACCAACACCCATTGTTTGCGCCGTACTATACCCGTCACGCAGCGCCAGATCAATATCGGCAATACCAGGGCCTTGATCAACAGCCTCGATCTGCAGGCCAACCTGCGACTCTGCTGCGACCTGCCGAAACCGAAGCTCGCCATGGCCGGCATGCGTCCGAATATTACGCGCCAGTTCCAGCACAACAATCTCAAGCCGAGTCTGATCGACGGCTCCAAAACCGATCGCCTGCATTAATGCCCGCACCCGTACCACCGCAACATAGACATCGGCATCCTGCGTGATACGACAGCGAAGAACAGGCTCAATCACAGTGGTTGTTTCCCGCAGTATAACATCCGGCCCGGTGCCGGCATGTGTTCGGCAACATACCGGGCTATTCCAGTATACCAAGCCGCCGGCTCCCTGCATGAATCGATATCATAACGAAGCCCTTCCAGAACGGCAATCACCCGATAGTACCAATGGCATACATGGCCCCAGTACTGATGACGGCACCAAGATATGACTTCTGCGTTATTGTATAACGGCAGGCGAACCACTATACTCATATTGTGAACGAAAACAACACACCAACAACGCAGCACAACACCACACCTACAATCATCTCCATCGTTCATATTTGTCGGTCATTATCACACTAGCGTTTTTGAAGCCCTTGCAGCAACAACGCCGCCCAACATTCCGACACATCTTTGCCCGGCTGACAAGACGCACATAACACCAGTACGTTGCTCGGCAGAAGAGGTAATGATCGACCGACAGCCATCCTCCCTTCTACACAGACGGCCCTGGCATCACGCCAGGGCCGCTGTCGTTCCGCTCGTTGTATGCCGCTGTGTCTGTGGTACCATTGACGTATACCAGAGCCATACAGGAGCAAGACATGACCAACTACGAGCGTGTCTTTGGTTTCAACACCCGTGCGCTGCATGCCGGGCAACGCCCCGACCCGACAACCGGTGCACGGGCCGTGCCGATCTACCAGACGACATCATACGTTTTCGATGATACCGACCAT
>CALLZL010000536.1 GCA_937859575.1 uncultured Chloroflexota bacterium | reverse complement strand
AACACATCCCCCTCGGGATGGTAGAGGTGATGTTGTGCGCAGCCGTCGAGTGCCTGAATCTGCGGGTAGCATGCCAGCCAGCCGCTTGCCGCCAGCACCCGCAACCCGGCAGCCGGGTAGGCACCACGCTCGGACCACTGCCGCCATTCACCCCAGATTCGTTCGAGTGGTAGTTCGGCAGCGCGCGGCACCAGGGTGCGGCAAAACTCGGCAGTTGCCGGCGCAAGCTGCATGTTGAAGCGTGCCGCCAGGCGCATGGCGCGCAACACACGCAATGGATCATCGGCGAAGGCCGGTGAGACATGGCGTAGCACACCGGCATGCAGATCTGCGACACCACCATAGAAATCGAGCAACTCACCATCGGCCGTCAGGGCCAGTGCATTACAGCTGAAATCACGCCGCGCCGCCGCATCGCGGGGGAGCATGTCGGGCATGCCGCCTACGACACCACGCCGGCCGCTGCTGCTCTCGGCACGTGGGAGCGCAATATCGACGAAACTGCCGTCGGCGCGCCGTACCTTCAGCACTGCAAATGCCCGCCCGACGGCTTCGACGTGGCCATGGCGTTCGAGAAGTTCGCGTAGTGGTGCCGGCTCGATCCCAGACCCCCCGAGACCGAGGGCGGAGGTTGTACACCCGAGAGGCCCACCGCGCCCCGCCCCGCCGACGATCAATGCCTGCCCGCCGGCGGCCGCCACCGCAGCAAGGATGTCGGAGCAGCGTGCGATCAGATCTTGCATAGCACCCCTACTTGAGCCGCATAACGAATGCCTTGCGGGCTTTGGCGACCTTTGGTGCTACGACGATCTGGCAGTAGGCCTGCTGTGGATTGTTGCGGAAGTAGTTCTGATGGTATTTCTCGGCCGGATAGAACTGGGTGAATGGTTGGATCTCGGTGACAATCGGGTTATGCCAGATGCCCGATGCCTGCACGCGTTCGATGGCGGCGACTGCTGCCGCCTGTTGCTCGGGGCTGTGATAGAGGATGATCGAACGGTACTGTGTGCCGATATCGTTGCCCTGCCGGTTGGGCGTCGTCGGGTCGTGGATGGTGAAAAAGACATCAAGCAGATCGGCAAAGCTGATGATCGTGGGATCGTAGCTGAGCTGGATGACCTCGGCGTGGCCGGTGGTACCATCGCAGACGGCGCGATACGACGGGTTGTCGATATGGCCGCCGGCATACCCCGAGACGACCCGTTCGATACCTTTGAGCTCTTGATACACGGCTTCGAGGCACCAAAAGCAACCGCCGCCGAGAGTTGCGGTTTCGAATGTGCCATTGGTATGACTCGTCATAGGTGTTGCTCCTGCGTGTGGGTGGCAGCATGCCACAATGCTTGCTGGTTGCCAATAGAAGCATGGTACACGCTGCAGGGGCTTCTACGCAAATAGGTGCACACGACCAAGGGCGGCCGGTTCAGGCAAGGCTGATGTACGCGTACATGCAACTTTGTGTGCCGGTTGTGGCTATTTGAGAAAAGCCAGCATAGCATGCGACACCGGCTCGGCCTCTTCTTCGTGCGGCAGGTGGCCGGTGTCGGGTAGAATGACGAGCTGGGCTGCAGGTAACAGCGCTGCAAGTTGGCGGCCGTGGTCGGCGGGGAAGACCGGATCATCAGCCCCCCAGATCACAAGGGTCGGGCATGTGATCGTTGCAAGCCCGGCCGGCACTGCCGGAATGCCGTCTTTGGGCGAACGTGCCTGCCACACCTGTGCCATGGCGCTCCCGCGGACCATGAGCGGAGCCGCATAGCCGGCGATGGCTTCGGCGGTAAGCCAGGTATAGCGGCGTGACATACTGCGGAGGCCGAGGCCAACGAGCGGTGGTGCCAGGGTATAGAAGGCGAGTGCCTGGCCGACGAGCGGCAGAGCTGCGAGGGCACCGATCGGCGGGCGTTGGGCAGCAAACGCTTCGGGGCAGATAACCACCAGCGATCGGATGCGCTGTGGCGCAATCATCGCACACTGCAACGCCACCCGTGCACCGAATGAATGGCCGGCCAGATGTGCCTGGTCGATACCCAATGCATCAAGCAATCCAAGCGCCATGTCGGCCTGGGTACGGGTGGTATAGACTGCCGCCATCGGGCGTGCCGATGCGCCGTATCCGAGCAGGTCGAGCGCGATTACCCGCCAGCCGGCTGCCGTCAGCGCATGCCGCTGGGCGCGCCATGTGAAGGTGGAAGCGGCAAAGCCATGGATGCACAGTATCACGGGTGCATCAGGCGAGCCTTCATCGGTATAGTGCAGCTCGTAGCCGCCAACCGTAACGAACCGGCCGGCCGGTACCAGTTCGCGGGGTGTCAGGCGTTCACGGAGCGGCGTGAGCAACAGCGGTGCCGCCAGCAGGGCTGCCGGAGCGAGCAAGAGCGGTAACGGCATACACAGACTCCTTCAAAATTGCCGCAGCTCTTGTAAGCGCGACACCACAAACAGCCCACAGAGTGCGAGTACCGCACCGATTGCGAAGGTCGGCTGGAACCCAAGGGTACTGATAAGCCAGCTGCCGAGGATAGGCAGCACAGCACCCATCCCCAGGATGGTATTGGCCACGCCGAGATATGTGGCGCGTTCGTCGTCGGGCGATACTTCGATGATATAGGTCATTGCTGCGATCATGATACCGTCGGTGCCGGCACCGATCAGCAGGAAGACAAAGCCGAGCGCTACGATCAGCAGGGTAGCCGGGGCATTGAGCGCCAGCAAGAGTGCCGGCCCACCGATCATGAGGAGCGGTGCCGATGCACTCAGGCAGCTCGCCAGTAACAGCAGCCGTCGATTCCCGCGCCGGTCGGCTATACGGCCCCAGACAATATTCGAGAGCGCACCGGCCAGTGCCCAGATCGAGATGAAGACACCGGCCACTCCGGCCGATAACCCAAGCGCCTCGGTGGCATAGATAATATAGAACGGTTCGGCGATCTGCCCGGCGCGCAGCAACAACCGTGCCACAATGAACAGACGGTAGTTGCGATTGGCGCGCAGGATGGCAGGGGCGCGCCGTAGCACGGCGACGAAACCGGTGCGTGGGCCGACCTGTTGCGAGGCAGGCTCGTGGACAAGTGCGAAGCTCCCGATGCCGATAATAAAACCGACCAGGCTGATTACACTCAACAGGGCAAAGTTATACGGAAAGAGCAATGGTGATTCGCTACCGAGCACCCAGCGTACCAGCGTGCCGCCGAGCGCAAAGGCGAGCAGGCCGCCGACGAGCTGGCGGGTGCCAAAGAAGGTACCGCGCCGCCGCAACGGAATCACCTTGGCGACGACCTCCTGAAACGAGATGGTCGTGATGCCACCACCGAAGTTGAAGATCGTATAACAGGCAATGATCAGCACCAGTGCGATCTCGGGTGGGAAGATAACGGCCGAGAGGATGGCGAGAACCAGCGCCGCCTGGGCCACCAGCCGGATGATACCGGCCTGGCGATAGAGCGGTAGCCGGTGGGTCATGGCTTGAACGCGCCCGGCGACCAGCAGCTGCGGTAAGAGATAGCCGACATTCTGGATCACCGGCATGAGCCCGACCAGTGTCAGTGATCCGCCAAGCTGCCGCACCAGCAGCGACAGCACAAGGGTCGGGCTACTGATCGACTCACCGATGGTGAATGAGATCCCATTGACCAGCCCGAGCCGATAGTTACGCCGATCGACACCGGCCTGTGGTACGGCGGTCGGTGCTTCGGGCGGCAACGATGAAACTTCCTCGGTTGACATACCCTATCTTTGCTAGTGCAGCCGGAGCCGTGCCGGACGAAGATATTGCAGATGCCGACATGTGATACGCACAGCACATGGTCTGCCGCATTCTAACATAGTCGGATGGCGTATCAGCCGGATGGCTGATGCGATGCGATCTGGAAATCGCTATTCTTCCTTCAATATATATCGAAGCAGCATGAGGCTTGTGATGAATCAGATCCTGCGTGATGAAATGTTGACGATTGTGAAGGCGATGGCGCACGAGAACCGTTTACGCATACTCGGCATTCTGGCTGATGGTGAATGGAGTGTGCGTGAACTGGCCGAACTGCTCGATCTGACCGAGCCGACGATCTCGCATCATCTGGCGAAGTTGTACGAGGCAGATCTGATCACAATGCGTACCGCCGGCACCAGCCACCTCTACCGGCTCAATGGTACGACACTGCAGCGTGTCAACCGCGAGCTGTTCAGCCCACAGCAAGTTGCCGACATGGCGAATGATGTTTCGCTGGCGGGGTGGGAGCAAAAGGTTCTGCGTGCGTTTCTTGACGGAGAACAGATTACCCGCATTCCCGATCAGCGCAAGAAACGCGAGGTGATTCTGAAGTGGCTGGCTGAGAAGATCGAGCGCGATGTGCGCTATTCCGAGCTGGAACTCAATGCGTTGATCAAGCATTACCACCCGGATACCGCGACATTGCGGCGCGAGCTGGTGGCCAGCCGGCTCATGCAACGCGACAATGGGATCTACTGGCGGATCTAGCGAACGCTTTCGATAAGGTATGGCAGATCCCACGCCACACGTTTCATGCGGGCTGGATGACGAACGGAGCGAACTGGCGCGCAAGCATCGCCGGTAGGCGCCCGCTGACGAACGTCCCTTCGGCTTCGTAGCGTTCTTCATCAATCAGGCCGCGCTGATGCCAGAGCGCCAGCAGATCATTGCGCTGGTAGGGAATGAAGGCGGTGAGCTGTTCCATGCTCTCGCCGAGGGTAGCTTCCATCCGCCGCAGCAGCGTGTCGATACCGTTACCACGGGCGGCCGACACAACCACGCAATCGGCCGGCAGGCCGAGATCACTCATGCGTTGGGCAAGCTCGGCCTCGGTAACATCCCCGAGGCGATCGATCTTGTTGAGCACCATAATCATCGGTTGGCCGGTTGCGGCCAGATCCTCAAGTGTTTCGAGCACAACTTCGATCTGTTGCACTGCATTCTTGTGGCTGATATCGAGCACATGCAAGAGCAGATCCGCCTCGCCGATCTCTTCAAGCGTTGCGCGGAACGAAGCTACCAGTTGGGTCGGCAGCTTCTGGATGAAGCCGACGGTATCGGTGAGCAGTACCTGGCCGCCACCGGGAAGCGTTACCTGGCGGGTAGTTGGATCAAGCGTCGCGAAGAGGCGATCCTCGGCACGTACATCGGCGCTCGCCAGGGCATTCATCAGCGTCGATTTACCGGCGTTGGTATAGCCGACGAGGGCCACAATCGGCACACCATTGCGGCGGCGGCGTTCGCGGTAGAGTTCGCGCTGGCGATGCAGCTCGTTGATCTGCTCTTCGAGCCAGGCGATCCGCCGGCCGATCAGGCGTCGGTCGACTTCGAGCTGAGTTTCGCCGGGGCCACGCAGGCCAACCACGCCACCAGCCTGGCGTTCGAGATGTGTCCACTGGCGGCGCAGACGCGGCAGCAGATACTTATACTGTGCCAACTCAACCTGGATGCGCCCTTCGTGGGTACGAGCGTGGGTAGCGAAGATATCGAGGATCAGGCCGGTACGATCAAGCACGCGGGTTTTGAGGGCCTCTTCGAGATTGCGCGTCTGACCGGGTGAGAGTTCATCATCAAACACGACCAGATCATAGCGCAGCTCTTCGCGGAGCAATGCGATCTCTTCAACCTTACCGGGGCCAATAAAATGCTTCGGAAAGGTCTGCTTGAGGCGCTGATAGGTACTGCCGACGACATCGAGGCCGGCGGTATCACACAGAAGCCCCAGTTCCTTGAGTGAGTCCTCGGCAGGCCAGATACTGCGACCGCCGGTCAATTCACTGCCAACGAGGAAGGCGCGTTCGCGGGGCGGTTTCGTCTCGTGGAGACGACGGCCACCGGGGGGCGAGGTGAGGATCTCAGAAATAGTGGAACTCCTTCCAGCTAGCCGGTAGCTGCCCTGTGTGAGGGGTAAGCGAACCCGGCTACAATGAGGCTGATGCTCTCGGCTGAGCTTTGCGACACTGGCCTACGCTACCAGTGCAAAGCGATACTTGTAGCACATATTGTAGCATCTTGCACAGGGCACGGCAACATGTGGTTATGTGGTTATGTGTTTTTGTGGTGGGTGGGAGGTTATGCTTCGCGGAATGGCTGCCATCCTGATCTGCGGCGATGGATCGCTCGGCGGAGCGGGAATGACGATTCTTGCGGCGGGCGGCGGCGCGACGCGGTACGGGTGGTGAGTGTGGATCAATGAATCACAATGGCGTAGGGGCGTCCCAATGTGGGCGCCCGCAATGCAATCGCCGGTACGGCGGCGACGCAACGTAGATGGGATCAGGGGCATGGCACCGGGCGCATCCGCACCGAACACGCGTCATTCCGAAAGAGGGGCGTAGAGACGGCCCGCCGGGCCGTCTCAATTGGGGCTGCCGGCAGTGGTATCATAGGGTATCTTTTGTCGAGGAGGAATCCCTGATGCGAATGATCGATCTGCGTAGCGACACGGTGACGCTGCCGACGCCGGCGATGCTGGCGGCGATGAGTGCCGCCGAGCTTGGTGATGATGTCTACGGTGATGACCCGACCGTCAATCGGCTTGAGGCATTGGCGGCCGAGCGCCTCGGCAAAGAGGCGGCGGTGCTGGTGGCCAGCGGCACAATGGGTAATCTCTGTTCGCTACTGGCGCACTGCGGCAGCCGCGGCCAGGAGGCGATCGTTGGTGATCGTTGCCATATCTACAACTACGAGGCGGGTGGTGCAGCCGCACTTGGCGGGATCATCTACCGTGCCGTGCCGACGGCACCCACCGGCGAGTTGCCGCTTGCGGTGTTGCATGGCGTTGTGAGCAGCGGCTATGATGCGCACAACGCACCGACGCGCGTCGTCTGCCTCGAAAATACCCATAACAGTTGTGGTGGGGTAGTGCTACAGCCGACCTATATGGAGCAGGTGCGTACATTCGCCGATCAGCATGGCCTGGCAGTACACCTCGATGGTGCGCGTATCTTTAATGCCGCCGTGGCGCTTGGTGTTGATGTACGCGAGTTTACCCGGCATGTCGATAGTGTCACATTCTGCCTTTCAAAAGGGCTCTCGGCACCGGTCGGCTCGGTTGTCTGCGGCAGTAGCGAGTTTATTGGCCGGGTACGCCGGGCGCGTAAGATGGTCGGCGGTGGCATGCGCCAGGCCGGTATTATTGCGGCTGCCGGTATCGTCGCGCTCGAAGAGATGGTCGATCGGTTGGCCGAAGATCATACCAATGCCCGCACCCTTGCCGAAGGGTTGGCACGCTTCCCGCAACTGGGCGTGGATCTCGCAACCATCCAGACCGATATTGTCTATTTTGATCTCCGCGACGACGCACCCGATGGCCGTAGTTTTATTGCGGCACTCAAAGAGCGCGGTGTGCTGATCGGCGGCGGCGGTCGCCGTGTCCGTGCCGTTACGCACTACGGGATCGAACCGGGTGATATCGAGGAAACACTTGAAGCGGTGCGCCAGGTGCTGGCTTCCTGACCATGTGTCGACAGCGGCGAATAATGCGCGATGCATCACGATACGCTGTGCCGGTGAGCTTCGCGAGAGCTCACTGTGAGGTGCGAATCACGATTCCGCAGTTGCCGTCTCTTCGAGCGTCAATGCCAGCGCAATCGATCCCCACAACAGCGCGCTCATATGGCTGAATTCAATATTGAAGAAATAGTGATCGAGCAGCCCGACCGCCAGCGCTGCTGCGATGGCTGCCTGCAGCGATACCAGCCACGCTGCCCGCTCGTCGTCGCCTTCGGCCACTGTGGCCCGCAACGTGCCGAGGCTGCGCACAAAGAAGGCGATCATCAGCGTCAGAAATGCAGCCAGCCCGATCAGGCCCGTGCGCTGCGCTACCGCCAGATAGACGCTCGAGACCCCTGCGATCAGATCAAGCTCAGGTGCCTGGCCGAACCCAATGCCGAAGAACGGGTATGCCTGGATGATGGCAACCGCATTCTGGAATTCGGCCAGCCGCATCTGGTTGGCCTGGTCGCGAAACTGTACCCCTTCAACTACCCGCTCGACGAATTGCTCGCCGATGCCCAGCCCGATGAAGAGCAGTGCCGCCAGCCCACCGGTTGCCAGGATCGCCCACCACAATCGCCGGTAGCGCAATGTCGCGACATACATCGTCGCGACGATTAGCCCGCCGAGTGCAGCGCGCGAGTAGGTCAGAAACAGCACAAGCCCGACGAGCAGCGAACAGCCGATCAGCACCCGCCGTGCCAGGAGCCCCAGCTCCACTACCAGCTGCGTGGCCGTGAGCGCGCCGATCGGCGCCAGCATGCCGCCGCAGCTGTTTCGATCGACTGACAGCCCGATCGCACGTTCGAGCCCGCTGGTGTCATCTTCCACATACCGCAATACTCGGCCGGTATCCGGGTAGCCGACACGGCCAAGTGCTACCAACAGCCGCAGTGCGAGGTCATCCGGCATGATGTAGATCAGCAACCCGACCGCCGCCGAGATTGCACCGCCGATGATCAAGCAGCGCAATACAAACCGTGCCTGCTCGCGATTGCGCACACAGTTGACGATGCTAAAAAAGAAGAGCACGGCCGTCAGAAATTTGAAGTAGTTGTGCAGCAGCCGTGAATCAGGGCTGGCATTCGAACCGAGCAGAAATGAGAAGAAGGTGATCCCCAGGAAACCGAGCAACGGCAAGCCGAGCGGAGTCAGCACCAGCCGCTCGTCGGGCCGTACCAGGAGCCGTATGATCCAGACTCCCGCCAGCATCAGGAGTGCCAGTGTGAGCAGCGCCGGGGTCACCACTGCCCGAAACGGTAGTGTCGCGAACGGGATGATCGTCGCGATTCCAATCGATACTGCTAATCCGACACGAGTATCGACAAGCATGGCATAACCGGCCGCCAATGTCGGGAGCGCCACAAACGCCGCCCAGAACGGCAGCAATGATACAGCCGCACCGGCCGTTATACCAACCGCTACCGCCAGTAACAGGCTGATCAGAACCTGTCGCACACCACCGCTGCGCACGAGCGCCCCGAATTGCATCCGTTACTACCTCATCAACCATGTATGCGCAACCGAACGGTATTCTACCATTGTTTGCCGCTGATGGGTTGGCAGCTACAGTTCTCCCCTTCATTGACGCTGCTCCGGAGCAGTCGTATACTGCGTATCGCCATAGCAACGCTATGCACGCAGTGTCGCGATAGACGAGGAGAACCGTCATGAGTACGATACGTGTGACCGTCTGGAATGAGTTTCGCCACGAACAGCATGCCGATCATCCGGCGAGTACGATCTACCCCGAGGGTATTCATGGGGCAATTGCCGCCGGTCTGCGTGAATATCCCGGTTTCGAGGTGCGCACCGCAACTCTCGATCAACCGCAGCATGGGTTGACCGACGAAGTACTCGCGGCGACCGATGTGTTGACCTGGTGGGGCCATATGGCGCATCACGAGGTGAGTGATGCGGTGGTCGAGAAGGTGCATCGGCGGGTTCTTGAAGGTATGGGGCTGATCGTGTTGCACTCGGGCCATTTCTCGAAGATCTTCAAGCGCCTGATGGGCACCACCTGTGATCTGAAATGGCGTGAGGCCGATGACATCGAGCGTGTCTGGGTGGTTGAACCGGGCCATCCGATTGCCGCCGGTATCGGTGAGTGTTTCGAATTGCCGGAAGAGATGTACGGCGAGCGCTTTGATATTCCAGCCCCCGAGCAGCTGGTCTTCGTCAGCTGGTTTACCG
Source organism: uncultured Chloroflexota bacterium (assembly GCA_937859575.1). Lineage (GTDB taxonomy): Bacteria > Chloroflexota > Chloroflexia > Chloroflexales > Roseiflexaceae > CALLZL01. The sequence continues at coordinate 11,079 of CALLZL010000536.1, read as the reverse complement.
GTGGCGAGGTGTTCCGTAGCGGTGCCTGCTACACCCGTGGCCTGGGCAAGATCTTCTACTTCCGCCCCGGCCACGAATCGTACCCAACCTACTTCGATGCAAGTGTCAAGCGCGTGATTGCCAATGGGGTGCGCTGGGCCGCGCCGTCGGGTGGGCCGACACCGGTGTTCGGCAATGCCAAGCCCCGCGAAAAGCGCGCATAGTAGCCCGAGATAGTGGTACACCGCGTAGAAGCGCTGCATGGTTGTGCAGCGCTTTTACTGCTTATACCAGGGCATATTCATTGATCTCAAGCCCGAAACGGCAGCCGAGAAACTCCGCTGCCCTGCGACACATGATCATGCGTGAGAGGAAGATCTCGAAATAATCCATCACCGATGCGATCGATGTGTCGATTGTGATCTCGAGCACGATCTTGTGTTCATCTGGATTAACGCGTAGAAATGAGCGCGTGGCAGCGTAGTTGACCCGGTCGTGAATATCAAACGCTGCCGGGTTCGGGTTATGCACCCGCGAACGGTGGACATCGGCCTTGTCGGCGAGGATGAGCGCCGCCGCTACCGGGCTGATCGCATGGCCGCGTTCCTCTTCGTGGTTACCGATCGCCCCCATGATCGCCACAACTTCGGTAATCGGCATCCCAAGCCCAATCAGCAGATCGCGGGCCATCAGTGCGCCGATCTGGCCGTGCATCTCGCGGTTGATCAGATTGCCGATGTCGTGCAGCAGGCCGGCGATGGCCGCCAGTTCGGCTTCACGTGCATCATAGCCAAGCCGCGCTAGAACATTCGAGGCAATACTGCCGACCAGGCCGGCATGACGTAAGCCGTGTTCGGTATACCCCAGCAGCTTCAGATGTTCATTGGCCGATTTCAGGTAGATCTGTACATGTGGATGGCTGCGTACCTGCGCCAGGGTTACCCGCTCGGTCGGTTCGGCTGCCGCCTCGGCCGGCGATGTAACCGGTTCGATCTGTTCGTGGTCTGCCATGTTCACTTCTTTCTCTTCGTGCATGCTAGATCACATCCATCCATGCCCCGTGGGCCTGGATCGAGCGGCGCGCAGCATCGATCACCCGATCGACCGTCAGCCCGGCGACGAGATCCGGCCAGCCCGGTTCGCCTGCCAGAAAGCCGGCAATTGATGCCAGATGCCACTGCACAGTTGCCGAAGGAGTTTCGGCCGATGGAAGCACCGCCGTCGGCCGGCTGCGGCTGAGGGTCGCCAGCCGGCGGCTTGCTCCACCCTCGACGACCTCGATCCCGTTGGGGTCGCGGGTATCGAATATCATGGTGCCGTTTGCACCATACGCCTCGATACGCAGGTCGTCGCCGGCGCCGGGTACTAATTTCGAGACTTCGATCGTGCCGTAACCGCCGTCGGCCAGTTCGAGTTGCAACCAGGCAATATCTTCACCTTCGACCGCCACTGGTGTGCCATCGGCTCCCGGACGCTCGGTTATGACCGTACGGCTGCGTGCAGCGATGCGGCTGATTGGCCCGAACAGATAACCGGTCATGTCGATCAGATGCGAGCCGAGGTCGAGGAGTACGCCACTACCGGCACCGACAAAGCGCCAGGTTGCCGGCCGGTCGTGACGCAGGTTGCTGGCGCGGTAGTAACGCATATGAAAGCTGCGCACAGCGCCGAGCAGCCCGCCGGCGATCCGCTGTTGCGCCTCTTGCAATGCCGGAATCTGGCGGAAGTGGTAGTTCATGCCGCCGGCCTGCCTCTGGGCATGCGCGAGCGCCACCAGTGCCGCCGATTCGGCCGCCGATTCGGTCAGCGGTTTCTCACAGAAGAGTTGCTTGCCGGCACGAAGCGTTGCTTCGGCGATCCGGCGATGGTCGCCGGTTGGGGCACAACAATCAACCAGTGTCACTGCCGGGTGGGTGATCAGTTCGTTCACATCGGTGGTAGTGAAGACATGCTCACCCAGTTCATGCTGGGCGCGCTCGGCCGATGCACGGCTGGCTGTTGCAACGGCAACGATCCGCACATGGCGTGCCAGGTCGGGGTATGCAAGCGGTAGCATCTGAAAGCAGAGCGCATGTAATCGACCAATGGCACCATACCCCACCAGCCCGACACCAACAACATTCTGATCTGCCATAGGAACCTCCACAACGCACGTGAGCTATTGCTATTGTACCTGCTTCGAAGGGGTGCGGGGCAGTTTCCCATCATATATTCCGGCTATGAATGGTTTGCCTTCCGCCGCACATACCGGGGCATAATGACATGCTGAGCGGCACCGGCGCGAAGGATCGCTCCGGGGGAAGGGAGCAGCCCGATGTTGCTGCCCGCTGCGCTCAGCATGCCATGCAACTCCTCCCGTATCCTACCTAGCGCAAGAACGTATAAGCCCTGGGAAGTGATGTGAGTGATTTGCCCGCACCAGATGCGCATGCTATAATGCGACACAGGGCAATATGGTGCACTGCCGGGTTGTGTAATGGTAGCACTGCGGACTTTGAATCCGCCTGTCCAGGTTCGAGCCCTGGCCCGGCAGCCAGCCTTTTCACAGGTACAATGAACGAATTACCTGACCATCGTTACAAATGCATCTCGTCCAGCGTCGCCGGCACAGTGAAGAGACTCCTTCACTGTGCTTTTTCATCTCAGTAACATGACACTTGGTGTTGTTATTCTCGCCGCCGGCGAAGGAACACGAATGCGTTCGGCGTTGCCGAAAGTATTGCATCCAATCTGTGGCCGGCCGATGCTGAGTTATATTCTTGATGTGGCCGGCGCACTCGATGCCGCCGCTATCAGTGTGGTGCTGGCTCCGGCAACGATTGCGACATTTGCGGCGCAACTTCCGCCTGATCCACGCCGTTCGTATACGGCGCAACACGAACGGCGCGGCACCGGCCATGCAGCATTACAGGCACGTTCGGCCATCGAAACGCATGGCGCCGAGGTACTGGTTATGCTTGGGGATACCCCCTTGCTGCAGGCCGAAAGTACCCGCCGGATTGTCGAGGCGCGTCGTGCCGCCGGTGCACTGGTCGGCATTCTGAGCTTTCACACCGCCACACCAACTGGTTATGGCCGGATCGTGCGCGATACTGTCGGCCGGGTGCTCGGGATCGTCGAAGAACGAGCCGCAACTGCCGAACAGCGTGCGATCGGCGAGTGTAATAGTGGTGTACTCTGTTTTGAGGCTGGTTGGATGTGGCCGGCACTTGCCGATCTGCCACCCAACCCGGCCAGTGGCGAATACTACCTGACCGACCTTGTCGAACGGGCGATCAGCGAGCGCGGCCCGGGTGCCGTCGTGGCAGTGGCAGTTACCGACGAGCGCGAAGCCTGGGGTGTGAACGATCGTGCGCAGTTGGCCGCCGCCTCAGCAGTGGTGCAGGCGCGGATACTTGAACAGCATATGCGTGCCGGTGTCACGATTGTCAACCCGGCTACCACAACGATCGACTATAGCGTGACGATCGGCCCCGATACAATCATCCAGCCGGGGTGTGTGCTGCGTGGTGCAACACAGATTGGCTGCGGCTGCGATATCGGCCCGCATACTACCCTGATCGATGCGCGTGTCGGCGATCAAGCGCGGCTACGCTATGCGGTTGTCGAGGCGGCAAACCTGCCGGCTGCTGCCGATATCGGGCCGTTTGCCCATGTGGCCGGGGCGGAATTGCCTTACTGATGGGTTGGTATCTGGGGAAACAGCTGCGTAGCAGCAAAAGTACAGCGACAGCCGATACGAACCATGATGCCCGGTAGGGCGAGAGAATGGAGCCATGGAAGGACGACTACAGATCTTCAGCGGGAATGCCAATCGGCCGCTGGCGCAGGCAATTGCCAATAGCCTGAACTTGAACCTCGGTCGATCGATCGTCAGTACATTCAAAAATGGCGAAACACGCGTCAAGATCGAAGAAAACGTGCGCGGATCCGATGTATTTGTGATTCAGCCGACCTGTACACCGGTGAATCAGCACCTGATGGAACTGCTGCTCTTGATCGATGCCCTGCGCCGCGCCTCGGCGGCCCGCGTTACTGCGGTGGTGCCCTATTACGGCTATGCCAAGCAAGAAAAGAAGACGACCGGGCGCGAGCCAATTTCAGCAAAACTGGTGGCTAATCTGATTCGGGTGGCCGGTGCCGATCGCATGCTGACAATGGATCTGCATGCACCGGCGATTGAAGGTTTTTTTGATATTCCGGTCGATCATCTGCAGGCCGGGCCGCTGCTTGCCGAATATATCCGCGGCGCCAACCTCCCCGATCCAGTGGTTGTCTCGCCCGATGCCGGCGGTGTCGGGCGCGCCAATAGCTTCCGCGAACGGATCGGTGCCGGGCTGGCGATTATTGCCAAACAGCGGCCGCAGCCCGATGTTGCCGAGATGATCGAGATGGTCGGTGAAGTAACCGGCAAGACGGCGATTATCGTCGATGATATGATCTCGACCGGCGGCACACTTGCCGAGGCAGCACGGGCACTCAAGCATCGTGGTGCCGAACATGTCTATGCCTGCGCCACCCATGGTATTTTTGCCGGTGATGCACTTTCGATTATTGCCGATTCGGTGCTTGTCGAAACAATCGTGACCGATACCATCCCGCTTTTGTCCGATTATCGTGATGCGCGTATTCGCGTGATCAGTGTGGCACCGCTTTTCGCCGAAGCGATCATGCGGATCCATAAGGATCTTTCGCTAAGCGCGCTCTTCTCCTGAGGAATAACCCGCGTTGAACGCTTCATCTGGTTTCTTGATCGCCGGCATTGCCCTGATGTTGCTTATCCTTGCCCTGACGTCGGCGGTTGATGCGGCATTAACCGCTATTGGTCGCCACCGGCTGAATGCGATGCAGGAAGAGAACGCCTCGCGTGCGGCACGGATCAGCCGGCTTCTGAATGATCCATACCGCTTCAAGGCAGCGATCTTGCTGATCAATGCGGCATGCACCATTAGTGCGACGGCGCTGGTGATGGCTGCGACGGATGCGCTGGCGATCGGTTGGCAGATCGCCGGGTTGCTGCTGTTGTTGTTGTTGATCATGATCTTTGGTGAGGCGCTACCGAAAGCAATGGCAGTGCGCGATACCGCCGCCGCTGCACGCTTACTGACCGGCCCGATGGCACTGGTTGTCGAGGTGATCTGGCCGGTAGCATGGGGTGTTGGTGTGATCAGCCGCCCGCTGATACATCTGACCGGCGGCCGTGCTGCTGCGGCAACACCGCTGGTGACCGAAGAAGAGCTGCGCATGCTGGTGAATGTCGGCGAGGAAGAAGGGTTGATCGAGCCGGGTGAACGCGAGATGATCGAAGGGATTTTCACCTTTGGCGATACCGCCGTGCGCGAAGTGATGACGCCACGGGTCGATATTGTGGCTCTTGAAGAGACCGCCGGCATCGACGAGGCACTCGATGCGGTAATTGCTCGTGGTCATTCACGGATCCCGGTCTACCGTGATACGATCGACCATATCATCGGTATTCTGTACGCCAAGGATCTTTTGCCCTGGATGCGTGCCAACAAGACCGATGTAGCGCTCGGCAGCCTGTTGCGTTCGGCGCATTTTGTTCCCGAGACAATTAAGGTCGATGCGCTCCTGCGTGATCTGCAGGCTCGCAAGGTTCATATGGCGATTGTTGTCGATGAATATGGCGGGGTTGCCGGGTTGGTGACGATCGAGGATGTTATTGAAGAGATCGTCGGCGAGATCCAGGATGAGTATGATTTCGAAGGCCCCGAGATTCAGGTCGTCGGCGAGGGTGAATTGATCGTCGATGCACGGGTCTTGATCGATGATCTGAATGAACTGATCGGCCTACAACTCTCATCGGCCGAATCGGATCGCATCGGCGGCGTGGTGTTCGAATATCTGGGGCGTGTGCCGAAGATTGGCGACGAGATCCAGCCGGCTGAAGGAGTCACGATTGCGGTGCTGGCCGTCGAAGGGGTGCGGCCGCGAGACTGCGCATCCGCCTCCGCACTGAGTCGGCGCTGACATATCGTGCAACAGAGGAGCAAACTGCCAATGACCGCACTTCATGACGACCAGCAGGCAGCCTTGATCGAGGCTGCCCGTGATGCCCGCCGCCATGCCTATACCCCCTACTCACACTTTGCGGTTGGTGCGGCGCTGCTTGCCGCCGATGGTCGGATCTTCCCCGGCTGCAACATCGAGAATGCTGCCTATTCCTCGACGGTGTGTGCCGAGCGGGTCGCGCTCCTGAGCGCCTATGCCGCCGGTGCGCGTGATGTTGTTGCGCTGGCGGTGGTGGCCGATACCCCTGGCCCGGTCAGCCCATGCGGTACCTGCCGCCAGGTCATGTTCGAGCTCGCACCACATGCCACGGTTATACTGGCCAATATGGCAGATGCCCGGTTTGTCACGACGCCACGCGAACTGCTGCCGCATGGGTTCGAACCCTCCGACATGGATTCGGCCCGGACCTGAACGGGTAATGATCTACTGAAGCCCGGTAACCAGGCCGGCGTACTTTTCGGTCAGTATGTGTGCCTGTTCTTCGCTGCATCCCTCGGCGATCACGTGGAAGAATGGCCCATCCGGGTCGGGTAGGATCAGTACCCATTCGTCTCCGAGATCGATCTTCACCCCTTCAACCTGGTCGAGTTTACGATCGTGGTACTGCTGGTTCAAGATCCGCATGACCTTGCCCTTGAGTTCCCAGCGGCATGGCACACGCGCCTGGCTCATATAGTAACGTGGCAGTTCGTGCAACATCTCGGAAAGCCGCGTCCCATTGAGCGTCAGCAACTCCATCAGTTTCACGACCGCAAAGATGCCGTCGGCAATCGGATAATAACTGGGGAAGATATAGTTGCCCGAGCCGTCGCCAAGCAGCAACATGTCACGCTGCTGGGCTGCCGTCCGCATGAGGGCGCCAAGGGTGGCGCGAGTACGCACGATCTGGCCGCCGTAGCGTTCGGCGATCTGCTCGAAGATGCGTGGGGCCGTAATCGGCACGGCCACCGTGCCGCCCTGATTGGCCGCTAATGTCAGCGCCGCAACCAGCGCCAGTGATTGCATGCCCGGCATGCGATGGCCGGTTTCATCAACCAGGAACAACTTCTCGCCGCCACTGTCGATGCGTACCCCCATCGATGCGCCAACCACCGGAGTAATACGTGCCAATCGATCCATGCCCTCTTCGAACTGCTGGGTTGTCTGGAACTGACGCCCTTCATCAAGGTTCGAGTTGAGTTCGATCACATCGACCTCCATGCGCCGCAGAATATTGGGCAGGATGGTCGAGACATTGGCATGGGCGTAGTCGATCACCAGATCGAAGCCGCGGGCAATCGCACGCAATGCATCGGGGCGCAGAGCGCGGAAGAAGTAATCGGTATAGGTCGTTTCGATATTGACCCCATCATTGATGCGGCCGATCTCGTCAAGATAGACGCGCCGGTAGTCTTCGCGGAAGAAGACACCTTCGATCTTGCGCTCGGTGGCGGTATCGATATCGAGGCCGGCTTCATCGAAGAATTTCAGATCGACGATGCGGTTATCGTTTGGTGAAAGCCGGGCATGGACACCCCCGGCGGCACCGGTGGCGTGGGTGATCATTCGTGCCACCGGCAGCGGCACGCTATGCAGATCGACTACATGCACACCAGCCGAAGGCAGGCCGGCAATCATGGCTCGCTTGAGCATACGCGGCGTGTAGTGCAGATCACGCGCCATGGTCACCGTCGATCCGCGTTGCAGGGTCGCGCCGAACGCCGCACCCAGCCGAGCGCAGAATTCGGGTGTCAGATCAATATTCACCAGGCCGGTAATACCCGAGCGGCCAAACAGAACGCGCCGCCCCTGTGAACCCCAGATGATACTGCTACTGATGGTCGCGCCTTCATCAACCTCTTTGCTCGGCCAGATCTTGACATTTGCGCCAACCACAGCGCCGGCATTGATGATCGTCTGATCGCCGACCACCGCACCCTCAAACAAGACGACACGGTTCTTGATATTGCACTGGCGCGCCACAATTGCACCGCGCAACTCGGCACGCTCGCCGATATAGGAATTGCGCCAGATGATTGATCGATCGATGGTTGCCCGTGAATCGATGATGGTGTAATCGCGGATCACCGTCGGCCCATGAATGATTGCACCGCTCTTGATTTTGGCTCCATGGCCGAGGTAAACCGGGCCGGTGAACTGCACATCGGGGGCGATTTCGGCATCGCCATCGATCCAGACCTCGTCGAATGCACGGCGGCCAACGCGCGGCAGATTAACGCGCCCCGCCAGGTAATCGCGGTTGGCACGCATATACTCTTCGATCGTGCCGACATCCGTCCAGTACCCTTCGGCTACATATCCGAGCAATGTGTCTTCTTCACGCAGCATATGCGGAAAGACATCTTTCGACCAGTCGGTGAATTTGCCCTTCTCGATATAGCGGAAAACGGTCGGGCTGAGGACATAGATCCCGGTATTGACGGTATCGGAGAAGACTTCGCCCCAGCTGGGCTTTTCGAGGAACTGTTGCACCTCGGCTCGTTCGTTGACGATGATCACACCGTAGTCGAGCGGATTGGGCACACGGGTGAGGGTCAGCGTTGCGGTGGCCTTGCGGTTGGGGTGGAAGTCGATCACCTTCGAGAGATCGAAGTCGGTCAGGGCATCGCCCGAGATAACCAGGAACGGCTCTTGCAGCAGATGTTCGGCATTCTTGACACTGCCGGCTGTTCCCAGCGGCTGGTCTTCAAGGGCATATTCGATATGCACCCCGTAGCCGGAACCATCGCCAAAATGATCCTGCACCACATTTGCCAGATACTGGAGCGTGACAACAATCTCGGTGATGCCATGCATCTTGAGCAGCTCGATGATATGCGCCATCACCTGCCGGTCGGCAATCGGTACCATTGGCTTGGGGCGATTGATTGTGAGTGGGCGCAGGCGCGAACCCTCGCCGCCCGCCATGACGACAGCTTTCATGCGTGCCTCCGCAAATCCGCAATGGAATCAGTATAGCACGAAGCCGCACTACGGTGCGGCTTCGTGCTTTCAATACCGGTGCTGCCAATGGCTACTGTTTGTTCGTCAGCTCTTCGATACGTGCCGAGAGCTGTGCAATCTGCGTACTCAGGGCATCGATATCACGCCGTGATGGGACATGAAAACGGTTGAGGATCTCTTCGACCCCCTGTTCGACACGCTCACCGATCTTTTCGATCGGTGGGCGCTGCGAATACATGCGATCCTGAAACTCATTGATCAGCTTCTCGCCGTCCTTCTGCGCCAGCTCGCCCCGCTCGACCAGCCGTGCGATAAAACGCTCGGCTTCGTCGAGCGACAGCGCCATCGCCCCAACACTTGCCAGCAGCATTCGCCGCACACCGTCGAACATCCACCCACCCGAAGCGGGTGCCGGTTCGTCGACCTGCTCAACAGTTACTTCAACCTCTTCGGTTGCCATGGTGCTATCCTTTCAGCGAGATACGCTTTATAACGCACTGCGTTACGACCAGTGTAGCATGCAGCCCTGGGGGCGTCAAGCCAGGGGCCGGGCTGTCATGCTGAGTGCTGCCGGTGCGACGCACCACTTGGATGCGAGGGCAGTCTTCCCTGCGTACAAAGCTATCCTGCGCTGGCCTGATGGGCAAGGATGTGGCGGCGAGATCGGCTGTAAAACACAGTATAATGCTAGGAATTACCCGTATTCGCCAATTCATCCAACAGAGACAATTGTGCCCGAACAAGAGCCGCGTGGCGCACTACTACTGATCGGCGGAGCCGAAGATAAAGCCGGCAGCCGTATCATATTGCGCCGTTTTGTTGAACTTGCCGGTGGTTCTGCCGCCCGTATCGCCGTCATTGCCACCGCATCCGCCTTTCAAGAGCTGGTTGGTCGCCGCTATCTGAGCCTGTTTGCTGCACTGGGGGTGGCGGCGGTCGAACTGATCCGTATTGATGAACGTGCCGATGCACAACAGGCAGCCCCCCAGGCACAGCTCGCCGATGCAACCGGCATCTTCCTGACAGGTGGTGATCAGCTGAAGCTGACCGCCATTCTGGGTGGTACCCGTGTCGGCGAGGTGCTTGGCCGCCGCCACCGCGAGGGGTGTGTTATTGGTGGGACAAGCGCCGGGGCATCGGCGGTTGCCGAGCATATGCTGGCCTATGGGGCACCCGGCATGCCGCCGCGCAAGGCGATGATGCAGTTTGCCCCGGGCCTGGGCCTGATCGGTGGGGTTGTCGTCGATCAGCACTTTGGTGCGCGGATTCGTGCCGGCCGCCTGATTACCGCTATCGCCCACAATCCTGCATTGCTCGGGATCGGTCTCGATGAAAATACCGCCGCTGAGATCAATGCCGCCGGTCAGTTGACTGTGTATGGAAGTGGAGCGGTCACGATCATCGATGGTGCCGAGCTCAGCTATTCCGATATTCATCATATTGCGGAACACGCGCCGCTGACGGTCTTTGGGCTGCGGATGCATGTGCTTGCCGATCGGTATCACTTCGATCTGCACAGCCGTATTCCCTACCGCCCAACTGCGGCTGCACCGCATCCGGAGGTAGGATATCTCTTTGGTGAAGGTATCTGAGAGAGGAAGTGCGATGAAGGTGCTCGAAACACGCGTCTTTCGCGGCCCAAACCCGTATGGGTATCGCCCGGTCATCCGTCTGATGCTCGATCTCGAAGAGCTTGAGCAGTGGCCATCGGCCGCCATCCCTGGTTTTAACGAGCGCCTGGTCGCCCTCATGCCGACACTCCACGAGCATGGGTGCTCGTATGGCGAACCGGGCGGCTTCATTCGCCGCCTCTCCGACGAAAACAGCGACGGCAGCTACGGCACATGGATGGGCCATGTGATCGAGCATATCGCCATCGAACTACAGTGCCTGGCCGGCACGAGCGTGACGTACGGCAAGTCGCGTTCGATTCCCGGCCGCCCTGGTGTTTACCATGTCGTCTATTCGTATGTTGAAGAGCGGCTTGGCCTTGAAGCCGGCGAGTTGGCCATGCGCCTGGTGCGCAGCCTGCTGCCGCCAACGTTGCCGAGCGCACTGCCGCCCGACGAACTGGCGGCTTTCGGCTTCAGCACCGCCCGCGACGACCTGAACTCGCCGGCGCCA
>CALLZL010000535.1 GCA_937859575.1 uncultured Chloroflexota bacterium | reverse complement strand
AGTGTTACGCAGACCTTTAGCCTTGTTGTACGTGCTGCGAGTGATATATTCTACCTGCCGAATATGAGGCGGTAAGTGGTGTGCCGGTGAACGCGCCTGCTGCCGGTATCGCGGCAGCAGGCGCGTTTGCGTGATACCGACCCTATGCGGCGTTGTGCGCGGCGCGGATAGCGGTTGATGAGAGATCGACGCGGAAGACCTCTTCGGGAAGTTCGAGGAACAGATCGGCAATCGAGGCGGGGATCGGCAGATCGCCCACGGTCAGGAAAGTTCCATCACGTAGCCGGCCGGCAACCAGGAAACGACATCCGGTGGCGCGAATGGCAGCGAAGGCCGCATCACGGCCTTCGCTGCCGCCATAGTAGTGTGATTCGATCAACCGGGCAGCGGTATCATAGCCGAGAACGAAAGTGCAGCCGGGAAAGACGCGTGCTTTTTCGACAAAGAGCGGTGCACGCGAGAGCACAACCGGTGCACGGAAGGCAAACTGGTCAAGCCGCCGTTCGATGGTGGTGTAATCGAGCGGTGGCTTGTCGGCATTCAGAATGGGCAGTTCGAAAAGTACTGGTCGGCCAAGTACCAGCGATGCCGCCTGGGCAAGGCGCTCGTGGCCTGCATGCAACGGGTTGAATGAGCCCGAGAGGAGCGCCTGTGGCTGGGGTGCATCATCGCTGATGCTGCCATCGGGTGCGACCACCACATACTCGGCGTTGCCGTCGAGCAGCCGGGCGATTGGATCGACGGCGCTGATGATCTGATGTTCGAGATGCTCATCGGCATGCAATGAGAGCGGCAGATCGATGTTGATCCCGCCTGCTTGGGCGAGTGCATTAAGCAACAGCCGGCTGACGACCGATTCTTCGCCGAAGCGATCGCGTGTGCCTTTTTGTAGCACCAGGCCATACAGATGCACCTGATTGCGATCCTGTACTGCGATCCAGCAGCCATGATCACCACGTTTGGTGCGGTCGGTGGCAATGGTGGCAGTGCAGCCGATCCCCAGGCAGCGCTGGGCACCGCGTGAAAGGCGCATGGCGCGCCGGTAGGCACGCGCCGCCATGGCCCGTGCTGTCTCCGGCGAAACATACTTCTCGGGAACCTCGCCAATCAGCTCGGCGAGCGATTCCGATGCATAACGGTCGGTTGCTTCAAGCACGGTACGCGAAGAACCGGGAACACTGTGCAGCCAGAAGAGGGCCAGGCTGCCGGCACCGGCAAATTCCAATACAATCTTGATCGACGCATCATGGATGCGTTCGATGCCCTCATGGGTCTGTGTATCGATCATGCTTCCGATTGTTCCTGTTTACAGGGCTGTCGCTGATACTTCCCGATTATTGCGCGACATAACGAAGACACGTGCAGCAGGTTGCAGCCTCTGCTGAGGGGCATGGCAAACGGTTCGGCTGTGCTGGTTGATCTTATATGCTGCATGCTCATTGGGGTTATCATGACACTATTATGTGGCTATTATACCATTGCTTATAAGATAACGAGGGCATGTTGTGGAGAAGCGTGAATTACGCCGGTTTGCCTGGCTTTCACTCGCGGCGGCGATCCTCACGATCGGGCTGAAACTGGCGGCATATCTGCTGACCGGTTCGATTGGTATGCTCTCGGATGCACTTGAGTCGCTGGTGAATCTGGTGGCGGCGATTGTGGCACTGGTTGCATTAACGGTTGCGGCTCGCCCGCCGGGTGAAGAGCATGCCTATAGGCACGATAAGGGTGAGTATTTTGCAAGTGGGGTGGAGGGTGGGCTGATCCTGATCGCCGCGTATAGCATCGGCTCGGCGGCGATCGGTCGATTGATTGATCCGCAGCCGCTCGAACAGGTTGGCCTGGGGATCGGGTTATCGGTTATCGCGACTGTCATCAACCTGGGGGTTGCACGCGTACTGTTACGCGCTGGTCGTCGGTACCGCTCGATCGTGCTTGAGGCTGATGCCCAGCACCTGATGAGTGATGTCTGGACATCCTTCGGGGTTGTGGCAGGTGTGCTGGTGGGTGCGGCGACCGGTATCCTGTGGCTTGATCCACTGATTGCGCTGCTTGTTGCCGTTCAGATCGTCTGGGCCGGGGTGCGCCTGGTGCAGCGCTCGGCGCTCGGCCTGATGGATTCGGCTCTGCCGGCCGATGCACGGCAGATCGTGCACGACATCTTTGAAGGCTACCGTATTCGGCAGGGGATAGCATTCCATGCACTTCGTACGCGCCAATCCGGCTCGCGTTCGTTTATCTCGTTCCACGTGTTAGTGCCGGGCGACTGGAGCGTTCGACGCGGGCATCGATTGCTCGAAGCGATCGAGCATGATATTCGGTGCGAAATCGATGGTGTGACGGTCTTCACACATCTTGAGCCGATTGATGATCCGGCTTCGTTCCAGGATGTGGGTCTGGAACGCCCCGAGAATACCTAGCCGATATGCCGCTCTGATTGCGCTTATGCCGGCCAGCGTAAAGATCAAAATCTGGTAAGGAATCTGATCATCCTGCATGCTAGAATGGCCGAAGTTGCACTACCGCATCGTAGCAGGAGGATCGGTCAACCATGCGTTTTCTTGTCGATCAGCGTTCATACGACGATATGCTCAGCCAGTTGTCGCATCCACGTGATTGTTATGTACGTGGAATGGAATACTGCCACCATCTGTATGTCGATGGAGTCAAGTATGTGGTGGCCCGGGCTGTGTATGAATGTATCAAGCGGGCCCAGGAAGCCGACGACAGCGAGGCGCTGTTGCATCTCTTGTTTCATCGCGATGCGCTCGAACGGGCGGTCACCGAGGCGCGGCACAAAGGGCTTGATCTGCGCACGGCACGCCAGATCGGCGATCCCCCGCCGACCGACGAAGAGGCGATTCCGCAGTTGTCAAACTCCTTCCGCCCACCCGAGCCGCAAACGGTCGAAGAGACCGGCCTTAATCGCACCTTTCTGTACGAACACACGCTACGCATCATCTATAACAAGGGGCGCGTCAGTGGTGCCGAGCTCGCCGGCGAAATGGCGCTTTCGTACAATATCGTCGAGGTGTTGCTGCGCGAACTACGCGGCCAGGAACTGGTCGATATTGCCGGGCAGCGTGGTTATGGCGATATCAACTACGAATATGTGCTGACGCCACGCGGCAACCAGGGGGCACTCGATGCCCAGTTAAAGACCATGTATGCCGGGCCGTGCCCGGTGCAACTTGATGCCTGGATCGACTCGGTGAAAGCGCAGACGGTACGTGATGTGGTGGTGACGCGGCGCAACATCCGCGAAGCATTTAAAGGCCTGGTGATCGACGAATCGATTCTCAACGCCGTCGGCCCGGCGGTTAATTCCGCATCATCGGTGATGCTGTTTGGTTACCCCGGCAACGGCAAGACGACAATCGCCGAGCGGATCACGCATCTCATGGGCGACGATATTTTTGTGCCGTATACGGTGTATGCCGATGGTGCGATCATCAAACAGTATGATCAGATCGTTCACGAGCCGCCCAAACGCCCATGGTCGGAAGACGAGCCCTATGATCGGCGTTGGGTACGCATCAGCCGGCCGGTGGTGATCGTCGGTGGTGAACTGACCCTCGAAGGGTTAGGGCTGCTCTTCAACGCCGAGTCGCGCATGTACGAAGCGCCGTTTCAGATGAAGGCCAACTGTGGCATCTTCCTGATCGACGACTTTGGCCGGCAGCAGGTACGGGTGTTTGATCTGCTGAACCGCTGGATCGTACCGCTTGAAAAGCGCTATGACTTCCTGACGACCGTGACCGGCAAGAAGATTCAGATCCCGTTCGATCAGTTGATCATGTTTTCGACCAACCTCGATCCCAACGATCTTGGCGATGATGCACTGCTGCGGCGGATCAAATTCAAAATCGAGATCATCGACCCGACCGAAGAACAGTGGCGTGATATCTGGCAGATTATGTGCCGGGTGTTGAAGGTGCCGTATGATGCCCGAGGGATCGACTACCTGTTGCAGAAGTGGTATACCCCCGATGCGCGACCGCTGCGGATGTGCCAGCCGCGCGACATTCTGCTGCAGATGATGTCGATTGCGAAATATAACATGGAGGCGGTAACGCTCAATGCCGATCTGATCGATGCGGCATGCGCCACCTACTTCACCAGCAAAGAGAAGAAGAACTTTGGTGCCAAGGTGCGGCTGGATCTCTAGGAACGGCTGCCGGCCACGGATAGAGTGCGCTCCTGCTGCTGCGGCTTTGCCACAGCAGCAGGAGCGCACTTGTTATATGACCTCAAGATAATCAGCATCGGGCAACTGCGGGAACGGTGCGGTCGGCAGTGTCTGATACCAGTAGGCGACCGAAGCGATATCATCTTGCAGCGGCAGATAGCGGCCGCCGCTGCGCCAGCCGAGCGCCTGGATGGTGACCCGCAGATCCGACTCGAAGCGGATCGGATCGGTAATATGCCAGCGATACATACCGAAGCGCTGCTGGGCGCGGTAGGTGCCATCGGGGCGGATCACCTGCGGCAACCCGGCATAAGGGGTTGTGAATTCGCGATAGCCGCCATGTTCTTTACCGAGATCAAAGTTGTATGAGCCGCAGAAATAATCCTCGGTACCGGTACCACAGATCGTCGGGTATTCGTCGTCGCCGTCGATGAAGAACTTGATCTCTCCCTCGCCCCACCAGCCAGTGTTATTAACACCCCAGGCCATGTAGGTACCGACATATTGACCCTGGCCGCGGACGCCCTCGAGGATGGTGTAGACCTCTTTGTAGGGCAACGGATTGACACGGCGGAACTGGGCATGAAAGTAGGCGAGATCTGCGGGAACTTCGGTTTCGGTATAGTTGATCTGATAGTAGAGCGTCATCTCTTTATCGGCGATATTCGTCATGGTGATGCGGCAGCGCTTGCGGAAGGGCATCTCCCAGTAGCAGTTAAATGCGCTGCCGGGGTTGACGCACACAGCCAGCGAACTGAGCTGGGCATACTGGCCCCAACCGCAGGCGAAGAAGTCGCCGACCGGGCACTCAACCGACGGCTGCTCGCTGTCGTCCCAGTAGATCCGCAGAATACTGTGCCGCCAGTGGCCGGTGGGGGTCATCCAGATCTGCTGAATGGCACCCGAGCCGGTGATATCGGCGAGCGTGCGGGTTTCGCCGGAGGCAATGCGGATCGAGGGTGAGATCTTCCAGCCGATCCCCAGATCACGGGCGCAGGCGGCACCGGTTCCCTCGGTGGCCATGCCCCCTTTGCCTTTTGCTCCATCAAAATTCTCGGGGCTGATCGAACGCGTTTTTGCCGCCGAAAGCTGTGCGAGATTCCCCATGTTCATTCCAAGGCCATTGAACCCGGGCATGCGTTGGCTCCTTTGCACGCAGTATGGCGGGAGTTCCGCCAGATCACGATTGTAATGCAATTTGCGAGGAGTCTATGCACACAATGCCATGAGCTCGGCGAAGCCATAGCATACTAAATGGCAGTATAATGACGAAACAGCATGTAGATTGGCCAGGTTGAAGCGTATGGCGGAATCCTCCGTGCCCGATGGAATCCTTGATGAATCCACGGCGCAGACGATCGCACAACTTGCAGCGCAACAGGTTCAGTCGCGCCGGGTGCTGCGGGCACTGGCAGCGATCAGCCTGAGTAGCCGGGCACGCGCTTCGGCGCGTGCAGTGTTCGAGGCGATCTACCCCGAGTTGATCGCACTCTTCGGTGCCGATGCGTGTTATATCGCACTGTGTGACATGCGCCGGCCGGGGCGCTTTCGTTCGGCGCTGATGGTCGATGAGGGCGAGACCTTCTACGAAGAGGACACCGAGTATGGTGATCTCACCGGGGTGCTGGTGCGCGAGCGACAACCGGTCGTATATGCCGATCTGGCGCAGCAGCGCTCTTTATCGGCGATCCCATTCGGCAATACCCAGAAGCTTTCGCGATCCTGGTTAGGGGTGCCCCTCTTGCTGGATGAGCATGCGGTTGGGGTGATTTCGATCCAGAGTTATGCGCCCAACCAGTACGACGACAGCCATGTCGAATTGCTGCAGCAGGTTGGGAATATCGTTGCGGTAGCGCTTGAGAATGTGAAGCTGATCGAACAGCAGCGTGCGTTGAGTGAAGAGCTGGCGGCGCAGGTTGCTTTACGCACCGAAGAACTGGCGGTGCTGAGCGCGATCTCGACCGAGATGGTGCTGCAGAGCGAACTGCCGGTGTTGATCGACCGCGTGCTGGGGCGTGTGATCGAACTGTTCGAGCTTGATAGCGGCAATGTGCGCCTGCTCGATGAGTCGCGTGAGCGCCTCGTGCTTATGGCACAGCGTGGCTTCTCGGAGGCTTACGGACAGGTGGCGCGCGTATCGTTGCTCACCAGCAGCCCGATCCGCAGTGTGGTGACCGAGAATCGGCCGATGGTGATCAGCTCGGGGCTTGGTTCGTTACCGGGCCGGGCGTTGCTGCGCATGTTCGAGGCGGTGCTGAGCGTACCGTTGCGGATCGGCGAGCGCGTGATCGGCACACTCAGCCTGTTTAGCCTGAAGGAGCGTTCCTTCTCGCCGCGCACCATCGACCTGGTGCAGGCGATTGGCAATCAGATCGCCATTGCTGTTGAAAATGCGCGGCTGTTCGGCGAACGCGAGCGGCAGGTGGCCGAATTAACG
This sequence comes from uncultured Chloroflexota bacterium, assembly GCA_937859575.1. GTDB lineage: Bacteria > Chloroflexota > Chloroflexia > Chloroflexales > Roseiflexaceae > CALLZL01. The sequence goes on along the minus strand of CALLZL010000535.1, from coordinate 14,001 downwards.
GCGCTGAGCCATATTGCCCATGCAGGAACCGCCCTTGATCTGGCCTCGCTCTTGCGGCTGGTATACGATGCCCTGCGTGGTTTTATGACGCTCGATGCCTTTTCGATGGTTGTGTACGATGCCGAACGGCAACTGATCACCGATGGGCTTTCGATCGACGAAGGCGAGGAGTATACCTACTGGGTCAGTAAGCCGCCGCCGCGTGACTCGCTCACAGCGGCGGTGCTGCGCAACCAGCGCACTGTGCGCTACCGCAACCTGGCGGAAGATCTCAGCGACAACAACATGGTGCGGCAGCACGTGATCGGTGCCCAACGACCGGCCGTCTCGTGGCTTGGTGCGCCGCTGATCGCCCGCAGTGGTGAGTCGATCGGGGTGGTTGCCGTTCAGAGCTATACCGCGGATGCCTTCAGCCAGCGTGACGAACAGTTTCTCGATAGTGTGGCACGCCAGGTATCGCTGCATACCCAGAATGTGCGGTTGCTGATGCGCCGTGAACGGCAGATCCGCGAGCTGGATGCGATCGGCCGTATTAGCCAGTATATCAGTGCAACCTTCGACCTCAACCAGATGCTGCGGCAGATCTATGTGACGCTGCACCAGGTAACCGGGGCGTCGTCCTTCTTCCTCATGATCTGCGATGCACAGAGCTATGAAGTGTCGCATGCCTTTTTTATCGATGGCGGGCACGAGATCGCATTTCATCTGCCCGAAAGGCGTGCGCCGCAGGGAAGCATGGCCGACTGGATCCTGCATAATGGCGAGCCGCTCCTCTTCAGTGATCTGACACAGCAGCAGGAGGTATTGCGCGAACTGGGGATCATTCCGCGCAAATACGGCAGTAATAGCGAACCACGCTCGTGGGCTGGTGTGCCATTGCTCGATCAGGCGGCTCAGCCGATCGGCGTGCTTTCGCTACAAGATTCGCGCCCGTATCAGTATGATCGGCAGACGATAGAGTTTTTGGGGCAGGTTGCGGCGCATCTGAGCCTGGGTATTCAGAAGGTGCAACTCTTCGAGCAGCGTGAGCGGCAGGTGAACGAGAATGCCCGACTCTTTGCCGAGGCACAGGCGCATGCCGAATCTGCCGAGCGCCAGGCGCGGCGGCTCGAACTCGTCAACCGGATCTCGGTGGCGGTCAGTAGCCTGCTCGATCAGCAGGAACTGCTCGATCTGGCGGTACGCGAACTTGTCGATCTGTTCGATGGTGATCATACCGGGATCGTGATCTTCGACCCGGATGAAGCCTATGCCGAGATTATTGCCGAATATCCACAGACGGCACCCGCGAACTATCGCATGCCGCTGATCAACAACCCGATTATCGATGCATTGCGCACCACACAGCGGCCGGTGCTGATCGAGCGGATCGCTGATGATCCGCGGGCGGTGCAGGTGCGTGATCTGCTGATTGGCATGGGGGTTGTGTCGGTGTTGATCGTGCCGCTGATGAGCCGTGGCCGGCTGATTGGCTCAATCGGGATCGATAGTATCGGCCGGGCGCGGACATTCGATGCCGATGAGCAGCGCATGCTCATGACGGCTGCTACCGCTATCGCGGCGGCGGTCGAGAATGCGCGTCTGTTTGCGGCCGAGCAGGAGGCGCGGCGTACCGCCGATACATTGCGTGAAGTGGCACGTACGTTGAGTTCGAGTTTCGATCCACGTGAAGTATTGGAATCGATCCTGCGTGAATTACAGCATGTGATCCCGTATGATACGGCGGCCGTGATGCTGCTCGAAGGGCGCGAGCTACGGGTAGCGGCGCTGCGCGGCTGGGAAACACCCCCGCAGCGTGTGAGTTTCCCACTTGACCATCAGAGTGCTGCGGTGCTGGTGGTGCAGCGGCGGCGGCCGTTGATCATCGATGATATTGCCGTGTCGGATGAGTGGTCGCCGGGAGGCGGGAATGATGATGTGCGCGCCTGGCTTGGTGTGCCGCTGATTGCCAAGGGTTCGGTACTTGGCGTGCTGAATATCGATTCGTATCGCCCGCACCGCTTCAGCATGCGTGATGCCGAGGTGGCGCTGACCTTTGCCAGCCAGGCGGCGGTAGCGATCGAGAACGCCCTGCTCTATGACGAATCGGTGACCCGTGTTGAGCAGGAGCTGGAGATCGCCCATCGCATCCAGAGCAATCTCTTCCCACGTACGTTGCCGCGTCTCGATGGTATGCAGCTAGCGGCACGCTGTATCCCGGCCCGCGAAACCGGTGGTGATTTCTACGACTGTATCACCCTCGATGGGGTGTATGGCACAACTCTGGCAGTGATCGTCGGCGATGCGTCGGGTAAGAGCATTCCGGGGGCTATGCTGATGGCTGTGGCGCGCTCGGTGGCGCGTTCGGAAGCCCGCGATCACCTGTGGGCACCCGATGTCATCCGTAAAACAACCCGCTGGATTGTGGAAGATGTGCCGCGCGGAGCGTTTGTTGCCCTCTCGTATGCAACATACGAGCCACAGCAGCGCCGGCTTTCGCTTGCCAATGCCGGCCAGCTTGCACCAATGCTGGTACGCCCCGACGGCTCGCTCTCGTATCTGGAGCCGCCCGGCCCGACGCTGCCGCTTGGCGTGGTGCGGGATCTCGAATATGCGGCGCTTGATGTCGATCTGGTGCATGGCGATACGCTGATATTCTATACCGATGGTGTGGTGGAAGCCAAGAATAACCGCGGTGAACTGTTCGGCTTCGAACGGCTCGAAGCACTGGTGCGCGACGCCGGGAGCTATGCGCCCGATCAGATGATCGACCGGATTCTGGGTGCCGTGCATGGCTTTATGGGCACAGTAGCACAACACGACGATCTGACGCTTGTGATCCTGCAGGTTGTGTAACGCCCGGAAGCGCCATGGCCTGTGTGGTGGTATACTTCTCTATTATGGCAAAAATCATGGTTGCAATGAGCGGCGGTGTCGATAGTTCGCTGGCGGCCGCGCTCTTATACGAACAGGGTCACGAGGTCGTCGGGGTAACGCTGCATCTGTGGGATGGCGATGATCCGCGGCTGAACGAGAGCCTGTGCTGTTCGCAGGAGATGACCGAGAGTGCACGGCGGGTTTGTGCACAGCTTGGTATCGACTACTATGTCTTCAACTATCAACGCGAGTTTCGGCGGCATGTGATCGAGTATTTTCTCGATGACTATGCGCAGGGGTATACGCCAAACCCGTGTATGGCGTGTAATCGCGATCTGAAGTTTCGGGTGCTGCTGCAGCGAGCCGAGGCGCTTGGCTACGATGCCGTGGCGACCGGGCACTATGCGCGGATCGTAGCGGCAGCGGCGGCCGATGGGCAGCTGCAATACCAGTTGTGGCGCGCAGTTGATCACGACAAAGACCAGTCGTATATGTTGCATATGCTTGGCCAGCACGAGCTTGCACGGCTGCGCTTCCCAATCGGCGAGTATAGCAAGGCGCAGGTCCGCGAACTGGCTGCCGCACGTGGATTAGCGAGCGCCGATCGCCCCGAAAGCCAGGATATCTGTTTTGTGCCGGGGGGGGATTACCGCAATCTGCTACGCGAGGAGCGCCCCGAGAGCCTGCGCCCCGGCCCGATTGTTGATCGAAGCGGGCGGGAACTCGGGCAGCATAGCGGCCTGCCCGGCTATACCATCGGTCAGCGGCGTGGCCTGGGGATCGCCGCCGGTGAACCATTGTATGTCACCGGGGTGGATGTCGCACGCAATGCACTGGTTGTCGGCCCGGCGGCGGAATTGCAGCGTCATGAACTGAGCGCCGCCCAGGTAACCTTTGTTGATGGTTCCTGGCCGGCAACATCCTTCGACTGCCTGGCGCAGATTCGTTCACATGCCGCACCGGTTGCAGTGACCGTGCAGCCAGAGGGGTATGGGCGGATGCAGGTGGGGTTTGCGCAGCCGCAACGGGCGGTGGCGCGCGGGCAGGCGGTGGTGTTGTATGATGGTGATCGGGTGCTTGGTGGCGGCAAGATCATAGCATAGGACACACATGGCGCCTGCGTCTCTGTTGCTTATTTTGCTGTCGACTGCCAGCGCCGGCCTGGCGCATCTGTTGTGGGGGCGGCGCTGGCAGCAATTGCCGGTCTTCTGGCTGGCCGCCGCCGCCGGTAGCCTGATCGTCTATGTGCTCGATCTGCGGCTACCGTTGGGGCTGGTCGCACCCGCGGGGGTGCCGGTGCTCGAAGTATTGCTCGGGGCATGGTTGTTGCTGATCGTTGCCTCACGATTGCGCGTATGATATAATCGCGCACCGCAGCATCCCAGTGCGATCTGGGTCACGCAGCCTGTTGAAGGAGTTCAGCCTTGAATCGCTGGATTGGAATTGGACTCGCGATCGTCGCGCTGATTGTGATCGGATTTCTGGTCGCTGCGGCGATCTTCCCCGCGTTCCGCGAAGCATCACGCGATATTGCCATTATCATCCTGGCGCTCTTCCAGATGATTAGTGCAATCATTACGATCATTCTGCTGTTGGCGCTCCTGTTTGTTGCCCAACAGATCCATCGGGTGGCGACACAGACGATCATCCCGAAGATCGATGCACTTACCGTCAAGGTCGATGATGTTGTCGAGCAGACACGGGTGATTGCCGGCAATGCCCGCGAGACGGCGGTGACGGTGAGTTCGACAACGTCGTATGTGTCGGAGCAGGTCGTGACCCCGTTCATCCGGTTATCGAGCTTGATTGCCGGGGCGCGAGCTGCAGCGGCGTATCTTGCTCGCCGCGACGAACCATAGGCCGGCACCGACTCGCCGTTTATATTGGTATGCGATACAAGCGATGCACCAGCGTGCATCGCTTTTTTGTATTGAGATTGGCCGGTGTGCGCATGCAGATCAGCAAGATCGTCTGGCAGGCACATCAAGGCCGGATTTCATTGGGGCGGCTGCTCTGGTTCGGCAGGGGAAGCATCAGTGCCAACAGCCTGGTTCTGGGTGACGGATGGTGCCGGATCTGCCGGCAGATTGCGTAGTTCGGCAAGTGTACGGCGCACCAGGTCGCGCAGTTCGTTGATTTCGATGCTATGGGCTGGTTCCCCGATTGTACCGGCGATCGTTTCGAGGCGGATGGCGATCACTGCCAGGGCATGGCCGATACTGTCGTGGAGAATCAGCGCCTGCTGGTGGTGGTGGCGCAGTTCGAGTAGCTCGGCGGCTGTTGCGCGTGATGTGGCCATTTCGTCACGAAGTGCAGCAATGTCATCACGCAACTGTTCGCGGGCACGCCGCTCATCGAGCAAGAGATGCATATAGAGGAAGATCGCAATCGCCCAGCCAACCGTGGTAGCAAGAGTCAGGGCACGCGTCCAGTCGTTGCCGGCAATCGCATTGAAGAGGCCGATCTGATGCGCGAGGATCAGCGTTGGTGCGCCGAGCGGCAGCCACCAGCGACGTGGCGGTACAGCAGCGGCGACCTGGCCCATGACGGCCAGGAGTGGCCCGCTAAACCAGGAACTGAGCTGCAGGAGCGGCATCAGGAGTGCGAGCTGCACCACCACGGCCAGCAAGACATCACGGTAGTCGGGCGGCCAGTTGCCGTGGCGGCGGGCATGACCCCAGAACCAGCGATGAACGATGGCGAAGGCGGCGATCAGGAAGAGCATGAGGAAGCCGGGGGCGCTGACGAAGATCAGTGGCTGCCCACCACCGGCTCCATAGAGGCCGGCTCCGAAGACGATCACCAGATAGAGATCCCAGAAACGGCCGAAGCTGCGCTGGCCGGCCGGTGCCACAGGTGCGTCGGTATCGGATTCGGCCAGCGGGGGAGGAATGTCGCCCGGTTGATCCGGTGGTGCGCCGGCTGCCTGTGGCTCGGTGGAAGAGTCGGCAGAATCGGGTGCCTGATCTGCCGGTTGTTCGGCCGGCCCGGCTGCCGGATCGGCGGGTGGGGTTCCTTCTGGCAGTGGTGTGCGATCCGGCATGTCGCTTGTCATTGGCCTGCCTCGCCGGCCAATAACCGCACCTGCACCCCAATATCACCACTTGTGACCAGCGATTCACCAACCAGCACGGCATCGGCACCGCAGGCACGTACGCGTGCCAGATCGGCAGGGCTGTGGATGCCGCTCTCGCTGATGAGAAGCGGACGATTGGTGGCTGGCAGTTGGGCGGCAATCAGTTCGGTTGTTTCGAGGGTTGTGACGAAGGTATGCAGGTTGCGATTATTGACGCCGATGATCGTCGCACCAGCTGCCAGCGCACGTTCAAGTTCGTGCGTATCGTGTACCTCGCCCAGTGCCTGCATGCCGAAATCTTCGGTCAGGCGCAGGAGCGAGTTGAGAGACGCATCATCAAGGGCGGCAACGATCAGGAGCAGTGCATCGGCGCCGGCGGCGCGTGCTTCATAGACCTGGTAAGGGTCGATCAGGAAGTCTTTGCGCAGCAGCGGTGGCGCAGCGGGCCTGCCTGCCTGTTCGCCACGAATCTGCATCAGATAATCGAGGCTCCCCTGGAAGAAGCGCTCGTCGGTCAGCACCGAGATGGCTGCAGCACCATTGGCGGCATAGATCTGCGCCAGGGCAAGCGGGTCGAACTGCTCGATCAGCACCCCACGCGAAGGCGAGGCTTTCTTGACTTCAGCGATCAACGTGGTGTGTGTCGGGTGGCGCAGGGCGGCGGCAAAATCGCGAATCGGCGGCGCGGCAGCAGCGGCGCGGATCAGTGCGGCAGCCGGCCGGGCAGCGCGACGCTGAGCCACTTCGTAACGTTTATGCGCGATGATCGTATCAAGTATGGAAGTCGAAGCCACAGGGCACCCTTTCTTACGAGTTGAGGCGTACTGCGGCTTATTGTATCATTGTCGGGGGTGTGCAATGCGAAAGGAATCACCATGACCTTCATCGGCATTCTGTTTTTGCTGGCAGCTGTGGCGTTGTTCTTCGGCTATCGCAGCCAGCAGGCGAAACTGCGGGCGATCGGTGCAACCGAGACCTACACGGCGGCACTGTTGACGCAGATCCATCAGCGGATTGTCGGTAGCCTCGGCGGCGAGGCACTCGCCGAGGGGTGTGAGGTAAGTGGGATGATTGAATGCGACGAACCGCTGCGCGGCCCGGTGTCGGGTCAGGCGCTGGTAGCCTACTCGCACGTGGTGTCGCGCGAATTCGAAGAGCCGGTGACGCGTACCAATACCGAGGGTAAGAGTGAGACGAAGGTTGAACGTGGGAGTGAAGTGATCGAGTCGACGCAGAAACGGGTGGCATTCTGGATCCGCGATGAGACCGGCCGGGTGCTGGTGGATCCCGAGGGAGCGACGATTGAGGATCAGCAGGAGCTGGCGAATCGCTTTGAGGAAGCCAACGATCCGGGCCTGGCAAGGCGGCGCAACCTCGGTAAACGCTCGCGTGAGAGCGGATTGCCGGTAGGGGTGCGCGTGTTCATCTTTGGTTGTGCCGTCGATCGCGGCGGGCAGCTGGTTATTACCAGGCCACCAAAGGGCGGCCGCTTCTTGATCAGCCGCAAGAGCGAACAAGAACTGGTATCGTCGGCCGAAGGCTCGGCACGCACCCTCCGGCTGCTGGCGATTGTCAGCGGGGTAATTGGTGGCCTCACACTGATATATGGCTTGTTTACCTGATCTCCCCGTGACTCGGATGCTTGCCGGTTGTGCCGGCGGCAGATCGCGTAGCGGGCGGTACTGCCGAGCCGCCCGCCACGTATGGGTGAGTTATGTTTTGACCCAGAACTCGCGCAGCACGTGGGCCGCCATCTTCGGCTGGCGTGTACGGGTGAAGACGCCCTTCATGTTGAGGCCACCAACGCGCATGATGCTCTGGACGGCGGCAAAATCGGCAAAGTTCCAGACCTGCATCCCGGCGACAAAGTCGCGAGCTGCGGCGACTTCGAGATGGAAGCGGATGTATTCCGCCTGGTACTCTTCGGTCCACATGACGCTCGGGTGGCCATGCATACCGGCCATGGTGTCGGCACCAAATTCGGTCATAATGATCGGTTTGCCGAACGTCTGCCACACCTCGTCAAGTTCTTGCTCAAGCCCGGCACGTGCTTGGTCGAGCTGGCCACCGAGGGCATACCAGCCCCAGTAGCGATTCATGCAGATCACGTCGCACTGTTCCATCCACGAGCGCGGCCCACCCATGATCGTCACCAGTGTGACCGGGCGGGTCGTATCGAGTGTGCGTGCCCGCGCCAGCATTGTATCGAGCATGGCCTTGCCCTGTGCCGCCGATGGGTCATCGACCGGTTTGCCGCCGATCGCACCAACGCCGAAGTTGCGTGGCATCGGCTCGTTGGCAACACACCACATCGCAACACTCGGGTGGTTTTTGTCGCGTGCGATCAGCTCATCGATCTGTTGAAGGCAGACCTGCAGCCGTGCGGCAATGTTTTCGTCGGTATCGAACTGCAGGCTCACGGCTGGTGTTTCATCGATGATCAGGAAGCCTTCGCGATCGGCGAGTTGCATCTCTTCCTCGCTGTAGGGGTAGTGCGAGGTGCGATAGGCATTGGCGCCCGTCCAGCGCATGAGTTGGTAATCCTTCACCAGCAGCGGCAGATTGAGCCCTTTGCCGCTGGCGATGAAATCCTCGTGGCGGCCATAGCCGTTGAGTTGCACCGGTTTGCCGTTGAGCAGGATCTGGTGACCCTCGACAGAGATCGTACGAATACCGACCGGCAGATCATACTGGTCGCCGGCAACACCGACACGCAGGGTATACAGGTAGGGGTCGGTATCCGACCAGAGGCGCGCAGCGGGCACTATCAGTTCGGCCCGCGCCATGCCATCGAGAAAGTGCAGTTGGGTGCTGATGGTCGCGCCGTTCCCATGCAGTTGCAAGGCACCCTGGATGGTATCGGTACTGTTGAGTTGCACCGTCACATGGAGCATCCCATCGTTGCCATTGATTGTGGAAACCACGGTCAGATCATCAATATAGGTCTGAGGTACGCTGTAGAGTACCACTGGGCGATGCAACCCGGCGAACGGAAAGAAGTCGTAGGTGGTGCGCAGATTGCTGGCGAAGCCGCCAATCGGGCTTGGAATATTGCCCGAAGGAACGCGCGTCGGCTGAAGTTCGTCCTCGACACTGATGGCAATCACATTTTCGGTATCCCAGCGCACCAGATGCGTAATCTCAAAGGCAAACGGCAGATGGCCGCCCGCGTGGCTGCCGACCCGCTCGCCGTTGATATATACCGTGCCGAAGTAGCATGCCGAGCCGACGCGAATGAAGATCCGCTGCCCGCGCCAGCCGGCCGGGATATAGCTGCGCTGCACATACCATGCCAGGCCGAGATAGTTAAAGAGATCCGCATACTGTTCGTTCCAGCTTCCCGGTACGGCGATCGGCCGTGCGTTATCGAAGCCGTGAGCCCAGCCGGCCTGTTCGCCAATTGCATCGGGGTCGGCACGGAAATCCCAGATCCCCGAGAGATCAAGGCGATTACGGGCGGCGTTCTGGATCGGGTAGAGCATGGCTATTTCTCCTTGTCGTCAGTCGCTCTGCTACTGACGAGTCCGTGCCAGGACCATTGCGGGATGGGTAATCCATCCGGCACATCTTCGGGCGAGCGGGGGTAACGAGCCATCGCGGTCGTGGTGGCCCATGCGAAATAATCGTGCAGTGCGCATCGCAGGCGCTCATCGCCGGCGAGCCCGGCATCCTCCAGCGCCTGATCAAAACATACGATCGCCCGCTGGTCCATATCCTCGTGTGGCCCGTTACCACTATGAATCCGGACAACCGAAGTCTCATCGCCATACTGGGCGGAATACGCCGCCGGCCCGCCGAGCGCCTCCGCCCAGTATGCCGCAAGACGCTCAGTGTGCTGAGGGTGGTAGCCGTGGCTGAACGCATGGCTCACCACTGCATCCGCTAACACGCGCCGGTGCCACGCATCGGCCAATCGTCGTAACCCTTCTTCGCCGCCTGCGGCTTCATAGATCGTTTGCATGGCTCCCTTTGCATGTATTGAGTAGCACGGCGAGACACATACCTGCTACTGAACATGGTGTGGCTTAGCGGCTACGGCGTCGGCACATTCTGTACGGACATTCTATCAAAAAAACCGAACACGCACATGAGCATAGCGGTCGATCAGATGAATTGTGAAGCCCAGATAACGCGCAGTAAGTGTGGCCGCCTCATGGGGCGAGACAAGAGAACTCATTAGTGAGTAGCGCCATAGCACATGCCGCATCCGACATCGAGAGCGGTTGTGCAGTGGGCAGGTGCTGCAGTAACGATCAGCGGGTGGTAGTGGAGATTGTGGTTCCAGCGATTCATTTTTATGCCTGGTCGCCTACCACTCCCCCGCATACTCTACCCGGTATGGCACCACATTCGTCATCAGATAACTCCAGTGCAGCTCCACCAATTGCCGCAGATGGAGCAGGTCGTGCGCTACCCAGGCGGCCAAGAGATCGCCGGCTCTGATCCGCCCAAACGGCGCCTCATATACTGCTTCCCAATTCGGTGCCGCCAACCCTCTCAGCCAGGTGGCCGAGTCTTCACGTGCTGCGAGGAAGCCACTCAGTGATTCCTGAAGGTTTCCGGCATTGTAGCGATGCTCTTGTACCCAGCCCTGGGGATCGATTGCCGGCCACGGCTCGCCTGGGCGATGCAGGGTGAAATCCAATCGAACGCGGAAGTCCAGACGCTCTTCATCGTAGAGATGACTGACCACCTCCAGGATCGACCACGAAGCAACATCTGGCTTCCAATGAGCCTGGATGCCAGGAACATCTTGCGCGAGAGACCGGATTCTTGTGGCATTGATGACCAACTGCTTGATGCTGTGCTCGATGTCCATACAACCTCTTTCCACAGCCGGGTATTGGCTGCTTTCATATTTGTGCCGGCTTATCCCTGCGCTTCACGGCCTTGTCGTTTCACAGCGTAGAACAATCTGGTGCGTCAGTTTGTTGATCTCTTCCCCCTGTGTGAGTGGAACATTGCCTAGCCAATCCAACAACACATAGATCTGGAAGAGTGGTCGCAAGTGTGTATAGGTGTCGTCAAGGGGGCTATGCTCTTGATAGGCTTCCCAGAAGCTCTCTTCGAGCGGTGCATGATTCATAATCACTTCGTACACAGCCAGCGCAAAGCGCGGGTCGGTAAAACAGTGATCTTCGATATCAATCACGCCATTCAAGATCCAGCTACTGCCATGAGGCACGAGCATTCCCTGTAGGCCGTCTCCATGTGAAAGCACAAACTGTGCAGGATCGATCCAGGATGCAGCATACTGATCAATTGCCTCGCTGATGCGCCGACGATGTTGGAGGATGGCGGTGTGGACGCATGCCCGCTCTAGGATGATGTGCAGTGCCGTGAAGAACGTATCGCGCCAAGACTGAGGGTAGGGAACCTGCAAATCAGCCCAGCCATAGTACGAGCGAGTGATGCGATGGATCGCACCAAGGTACCGGCCAACAAGATGGTCAAGTGATACACGTGACGTACCCGAGAGGCGGGCCCGGATCGTCTGTACATCCTCTCCGGGTAAGCGCTCCATGACGTAACAGTAGTAGGGGAGAGCTGGTTGAGGTGTGCATGCGGCATAGAGTTGCGGCAGCGGGATGGCATGGGCGTGGAGCAGGGTGTAGGCTGCCGCAAAGCTGGTTGCTCGTGATCCATACACCCGATTGGTGGCTTGTTCGTCATGGGGCTGATCCTCCTCGTTGCCCCAATCAGGGATGAGCTTCACGATGCAGGGCAATTGCCCGGTCGGCATGGTCACATCCACGGCATAGACTCTGCTGCCGCTAAAACCAGGAGAACGATCAACAATCAGTTGCACAGTACCACCAAGATGCAACTGAACGATACGATGGATATATTCGACGTCAGAGAGGGTCTCAGAAGACATGCGACAACTCCCGGCATGATGCTACACAGAGACCATAGCAGACTGATAGGCTGGCGAAGATAAGTGCGACTCACTCGTGCCGTATGGTATCATCGGCAAGATCTTCGGTCATGGATACGCGCCACTCAGGATAACGCGCATCAAACTCCTCACGGGTCACTCCGAGACAGATTTCGTCGTGGTACTCGCCGTTTGAGAAGTAGGTACGTCGTAGACGACCCTCTTCCTGGAAGCCCAGTCGACGATACAACCCAAGAGCGCGCGTATTGAAGGCATAGACCGAGATATTGCACTTTTGATAGCGCCATTCGTGGAACATAGCGCGCAAGACGAGCAGCATTGCCTCCTTCGCATAGCCTTTACCCCAGGCCGAACGTTCGGTGAGCCCAATACCAATAGAGAAGGTGCCATTCCGGCGATCAGTACTTTGAACGTCGATCCCGCCGATCACCTGATCGTCAAGCGTTGTGATCACCAGTTCGATATTATCGGTCGACTGCACCTCCCCAGGGGTCTCAAGCCGGCGGCGGATGTCGGCGAGCGATCGAGGCCACTGAATGCGGGCATCACGCCGCGAAATCTCGGTATCCTGGTGGTGCCGAAAAAGCGTTTCCGCGTCACTCGGTTCGAGGGCGCGCAATCGTATCAAGCGACCTGTGAACAGATTATGCATATCCTTACTCCACTCCGCGTGCTTCATGTATAAGGCACATCGGTGCTATTCTACAATCGTGCCTGTCACGGCACATCAGCAGAAAGGCGGAGTGTGTGCGGGTCTCAGGTTCTGCCTGACAAATAGTCGTGGCGGTGGTACACTCAGGCACGCACAAGAGTTGATGGCGTTTGAAGCCATCGTCGCCGCGATTCGCATCCGCCGGATGAGGAGGTGTGCGTGGTAATCAGGAGTGGGATACATGCGAGACGCAATTATTGTCTATGGTCATCCAACCTGCCCAGCCCTTGGGCCGGTCAAGGGGCTACTCACACAATCGAAGGTCACATTTGAGTACATTGACATTCATCAGGATAGTGGTGCTGCCGCTCGGGTTCGCACTATTAATAACGGTAATGAAAGCGTACCGACGCTTGTCTTTCCCGATGGTAGCACATTGACTGAGCCAACTGTTAGAGAACTTCAGTCTAAGTTGGAATCCTTGGGATATAAAGTCGGCCCTATCGCATGGTTGATTGGCAACATCTGGCCTCTTTTTTTTATAGGTACTGGTATTCTGATTGCCGTGCTGATCACTGTGTTGCGCTTTCTCGGAGTTTTTTAGAGATGCCATTTCCGATGATTGGCAATCACATACACACTACTCCGCCCAACATGCCGCTGTAGCCGATACCTTTTTGAAAAGGATACCGACACATGTCAGTTCCTGTTTCTCAGCCAACATCGTATCAGGATATAAATATTGTTCTGAACCTGATGCTATCGAAGCTACAGGCCATTCTGCGAGATCATCTGATCGGCCTTTATCTTGGTGGTTCATTAGCGCTTGGTGATTTCAACCCTGATCGCAGCGATATCGATTTTATTGTCGTTACCGCTAACGAATTACCGCCTGAGATGATTGCCGCCTTGGAAGAGATGCATACGCACCTTTGGGCCACAGGGATGAAGTGGGCCAGGAAACTCGATGGGAGTTATGTTCCCCAGCAGGTGTTCCGCCACTGGAACGCGGATCATACGCCGTGCCCTTTTGTTGAGGGAGACACATTTACCCTCACTACACAAGGAAGCGCCCTGATTCAACGCCACATCATTCACCAACATGGGGTAATGGTTGCGGGGCCTCACCCTCGCATGCTGCTCGACCCGGTTAATGCTGACGAATTGCGGCACATGTTACGGAATATGTTGGAGACATGGTGGCGACCACTGCTAGACGACCCCGCCTGGGTACAGCAACCGCAGAAGCAACCCTTTGCGATACTGAGCATGTGTCGGACGCTCTACACCCTGGAGCATGGCGTAGTTGTCTCAAAGCCTGTGGCAGCACGGTGGTGCCAACAATCGATTGGTAAGCAATGGACACCGTTGATCGAGTGGGCACTGGCCTGGCCGCACGAACCAGGATCAACCAATCTGGCAGCGACTCTGAATCTCATTCGGTACACCCTGGATCGTTATAACTGAGGTTTTGCAGATTTGCCCCGAGGGGCAGAAAGTCGTACGATAGGGCAAGCG
>CALLZL010000534.1 GCA_937859575.1 uncultured Chloroflexota bacterium | reverse complement strand
CACTGACACTCGGGCTGGGGGTGCTGCTAAACCTGTTTACGGCGGTTGTTGTGACGCACACATTCATGCGGCTGATCCTGCCGCTCTCGTTCGTTCAGAACCCCTGGCTGTATGATGTCGATGAAATTGCGGGGCAGCGACGCGGCACGGCCGAGTCGGCTGGGTCGCAGGCACGACCCTGAGATAAGGAACCAAGCATGAATTCATTTGTACGACTACGCTACCTCTGGTTGCTGATCTCGGTGGTTGTGATTGTTCCGGGTGCGATTTCGTTCGCGCTCTTCGGCTTGCGGCTCGGGATCGATTTCAGTGGCGGTGCGCTCTGGGATCTGCAGTTTGTCGAACAACAGCCGGGCCAGATCAGTAGCGATACGATTCGCAGCACATTCGAGAGCCAGGGGTTTGAAGGCGCCCAGGTACAGCTCACCACGGCAACCATCGATGGGCGCGAGGTAGCTGGCGCGATCGTTCGCACCCGTGCCCTTAGTGCTACCGATCCAAATGCACAGTTGGATGCGATGATTGGTGCGCTCAGCGGGGTGTATGGCGAAACACGCCGCGCCGCACTGCAGAGTGTCGGCGCAACTGTGAGTGCCGAATCGACCCGTAGCGCGGTGATTGCCGTGCTCGGCGCATGCCTGGCGATCCTGGTGTATCTGACGCTGGCCTTCCGCCGTGCACCGCATCCGATCCGCTACGGCATCTGTGCCATCCTGGCGATGATACACGATGTGCTGGTGGTGCTGGGGCTGGCCTCGATTCTCGGCCAGACGATCGGCCTTGAAGTTGATGCCCTCTTCCTGACGGCCCTGCTCACGATCATCAGTTTCTCGGTTCACGATACGATCGTTGTCTTCGACCGGATTCGCGAGAATCTCGGTGCGCGGCGGCCGGGCGAAACCTTCGATGATATTGTGAACCATAGTATTGTGCAGACGATGCCGCGTTCGATCAATACGCAGTTAACCACCTTTTTTACCCTGATGGCACTGCTGCTGTTCGGCGGCGATACCATCCGCAATCTGGTGCTCATCCTGTTGCTCGGGCTCATCAGCGGCACCTATTCGTCGATCTTCAATGCTGCACAGTTGCTCGTGATCTGGGAGAACCGCGAGTGGGAACGCTGGTTCCGCCGTAACGATCCGGCACCCGCATCTTCGTAATCAGGCACCACCGGCGAGAAGCTCCACCGGCATAACAGCAGGCACAGCAAAGCCGCCGCAATGCGGCGGCTTTGCTGTGCCGAACCAGAACTAATCTATATCCCGATCGCCCAGGCCGAGCGGCAGGGCTGCCGGGCGATCGCAGGTGCTCTGGATCTCGATATGCCGCCCTTCACGCGAGGCATCGTGGAAGGCATGCATGAGATCAAGCACATGGAAGGCGAGTTCGCCGCTGGCGCGGTGGGCACGACCGCTGCGCAATGCCGAAGCCATATCGGCCACGCCCAGGCCACGGCTGTTCTTGGCAAACCCATGCGAGAGCGGAACCTCTTTCCATTCGCTTGCACCGCCGCGCCGCACCCGTACCGGCCCATCGAAGGTATTCGGGTCGGGCACGCTCAGCGAACCCTCGGTGCCGTAGATTTCGATACGCGGCAGATTGGCGCTCCAGACATCAAAGCTGGTGATGATCGTGCCGACTGCCCCACCAACGAAGTCGAGGACACCGGCAACATGGGTGGCGGTATTCACCGGTATCGTGTCGCCGTAGTTCCACTGGTTGGTGATGGTGCGCTCGGGGAAGGTGATCTGCGCCGAACCGGTCACACGCCGGACAGGCCCAATCAACATGATCAGCGCCGTCAGGTAGTATGGCCCCATATCAAACATCGGCCCGGCACCCGGCTGAAAGAAGAAGTATGGGTTGGGATGCCAACTCTCGGGGCCATGGCTCATCATAAAGGCAGTGGCGGCGATCGGCCGGCCGATCCAGCCCTCATCGATCAACTTGCGACACGGCTGTAACCCACCGCCGAGGAAAGTATCGGGCGCACAACCGACCCGCACCCCCTGCTCGCGTGCCAGCCGTAAGAGTTCACGCCCATCTTCACGCGAGATCGCCAATGGCTTCTCGTTATAAACCGACTTCCCGGCTTTGACGGCCGCCATGGCAACTTCGGCATGCGCCGCCGGGATCGTCAGATTGATCACGATCTCGATCGCTGGATCGGCCAGCAACTCCTCGACACTGCACGCCTTTGGGATACCGTATTCCGCCGCCCGCGCATGTGCCCGCTCCATCTCGATATCGGCCACTGCGACGATGTCGAAGGCGCGGAAGACCTTGCCGTTCTCAAGGTAAATAGCGCTGATGTTCCCGCAGCCGATGATGCCGACGCGGGCCGGTGTGGTAGACATCTTCTTTCCTTTGTTTGTGAACTGCTACAATCGATACGGGTATGATCGACCGCCCCCGTATGATACAGATCATGGTGAACGACCGATAGCTAGCGGCTAGCCCAGAGCATGCCGCGCTGGACGATCGTACGCGCTTCGGGAACATCGAAATCACTCGCCACATGGCCTACCGAAGCATAAGCGACCCGCCCCGTACCCCACATGCGCGTCCAGGCGACCGGCATCACGGTGCCTTCGATCCACGGGCAATACTCAGCACTGAAGGTCGTCGTCGCCAGCGTGGTATTCGATGGATCAACATGCATATAGTACTGTTCGGAGTGCATGCGGAAGTCGGCCAACCCGGCTGTGATCGGGTGTTCGTGATTGGTGATATTGACGGTGTAATCGATGATATTGCCTGGATGCGCAACCCATTGACCACCGACCATGAACTGATACTCGGTATTGTTGCGGAAGGCATCAGCCATACCGCCATGCCAGCCGGCGAAGCCTACACCACTCTTGACTGCTTCAAGCAGCCCGGCCTCCTGCTCGCGGGTGATCGTGCTCATCGTCATGATCTGCACAATCAGGTTGTAGGCATGCATCTTCTCGCGATCGAGGTAACTATCAAGCGTATCGGAGACCGTGACATCGTACCCTTCGTCGCGCAGAAACGGAACGAAGATATCGCGGCATTTTTCCGGCTCATGGCCATCCCAGCCGCCCCAGACGAATAGTGCTGACTTCATTGGGAGCCTCCATCGATGTGATCGACATCATCGCAGCGATCCGGCACATTGCCGGAGCAACGCCGACCGCAGGTTTGCTCGACTCGTACGGCATTGCCGCTTGCCATCATACCACAGGAGCCGCCGGCTGCCGTAGGCGCTACCGCTTCCGGTATAATGACCGGCAAGCAGAAGCAGCTGAATGGCGGCATCGCCGCATCATACGATCATAAAGGACACATCATGACATCTGACCAATCGACGGGAATGACCCTGATCGATCTGCTGGCGCATGCCGGTGCCGATAACCATGCGGCGTTGATCGCACCGGCGTATTCACCGCTCAGCTATGGCCAATTGCGCGAGAATGTCGCCGAGCTTGCGGCCCAACTGGCTGGCTTCGGTATCGGCCATGGCGAGCGGGTGGCGATTGCCATGAACAACGGCCCCGAGATGGCGGTCTCGTTCCCGGCGGGTGGCTCCTGGTCCACCGC
>CALLZL010000533.1 GCA_937859575.1 uncultured Chloroflexota bacterium | reverse complement strand
CGCGCCGCAACCAGCCCCGCCACTTCCTCGCCGGTGGTGCGGGGGGGGTCCCCCGGCGTTGGGTGGTCTTCCTCCCGGTTTGTTTTTCGACCACAACTTCCCCGCCGATCGCATCAAGTGACGCCCGTGTGGCCGCGAGATCGGTTGTGTCATGCCATTGGGCATAGGCCACCCCGATACCCGGCAGGGCTAATAGCGCCGAATGGGTTTCGGTTGTGCTGAGGATGCCAGCCAGTTCGGCGATACGGGGTGGTGCAACTCCGCCGCGTACAATCAGCGTGCCGGCAGCGCTATGCGCCGGTTCGCGGAAGCGAGCGAGCGCCTGCCAGAGCGCCGAGGCCGCTTCGGTATCAAGCCGGCTGAATGGCCCGGCCGCCAGTGCTGCCGCAAACTGCCGTTCGACCGCCGCTGTGGCACCGGCATAGCGCACTGCCACAGCGGCGGCTGTGTCGGTGATGCCGATCAGCCTGGCCGCGCCGGCGTCGGCAACTGCCAGGCTGATCGGGGCAAGCGGTGCAGAACGCACCTGTTCGGCGAGTGTCAGTGCTTCGGCCAGGCTGGTGCACACAGCGACCCCACTGACCTGGGATTCGGGCAGTGGTGCGATCTTGAAGGTCACTTCACAGATCACCCCAAGGGTGCCGAAGGCACCGATCTGCAGTTTATGCAGATCATATCCGGCAACATTCTTCACCACCTTACCGCCGCTCTTGATCAACCGGCCGTCGCTCAGCGCCACGGTTGCACCAAGCAACCAGTCGCGCGGGGTTCCATAGCCGAGCCGGAGTGGGCCGGCGGCACCCGCGGCCAGCAATCCGCCGATGGTCGCCGTTGCAGCGCCGGGCGGATCCCATGGCAGCCACTGTCGTTCGGCAGCCAATAAGGCCTGGACGCTCGCCAGGGTTGCCCCTGTTTCAACCGTGATCGTCAGATCGGCGGGGGTGTATTCCCGCACACGTGCAAGCCGGCTGGTATGCAACACCAGCGCATCGGCAGGTACCGGCCCGATCAGATGCTGGTGGGTGCCGGATCCCCATGGAACCACGACTCGTTGCTCGTCGGTGGCGGCAGCCAGGTGCTGCGCCAGTTCTGCTGCGGTGGCCGGGGTCGATCCCGTTTCAGGCTGCATAGATCTCTTTCGTCGCGAAACGCCCCCGTCCGCGGGAGGCGATGTGCTGTGTCTTGCGCCATGTCGTTGTAGAACCGCCAACCCCGCAGGGCGCCGGCACGCTGGCCCGTGTTAGGAAACCCCACCGGTGGGAACGGGGGTGCAACCGCCTCAACATCAAATGCCACGCGGCGATGTTCGATCTGCCAGCCTGCGGCACCAAGGGTGAACATGGCGTACACCGCACGGGTATCACCATCACACGGCTTACCGACGCTCGCAATATCGGCGAGCGTCCAGCGTCCGACACGGCGAACGAACGGTACATGGTAGTGACCAAAGGCCACCAGATCGGCGCTGACCCCTTCGAGGAGCGGCAGGATCTGTGATTCGTGAGTTTCGGGTTTGATCGGTGTTTCCAGATCCTTCGGGTTGGCATGCACGACCAGGAGCTCGTGTTGGCCGGCGCTAAGCTGCTGCGCGAACGGGAGTGCTTCTACAAAGGCCATGTCGTCGTCGCTGAGCCGATCGATAACGAACTGCACCACATCGCTCGGTTCACGGTCGATAATATACTGATCGCAGTTGCCGCGTACAAAACGTGCTCCCTCGATGGTGCGCACCAGCGCCAATGCCTCGGCCGGGCGCGGCCCGACCAGCGTCAGGTCGCCGGCAACGAAGATTGCATCAGGTGCAGCTTCACGGCGAATATCGGCCAGCACTGCTTCGAGTGCCTTCACATTGCCATGGATGTCGGATAGCACAACAATACGCACAGGTTCCTCCTTTGCAGGGTCTTGCCCTCAGATCCACGCGCCGGCGGCCATTGCTGCTGCGGCACCACGGGCGTGTTTGATATCACCGCACGAGGCACCGGTCGGCAGTTGTTTACAGGGATTCATGACATTCAGCGGATCGAAGATCGCGCGTACTTCGAGCATAGCCTCGATATCGTCGTCACTGAAGATCCAGCGCATATAGTCGCGCTTTTCGAGGCCGATGCCATGTTCGCCGCTCAGGGTGCCACCGGCTGCCACACAGGCGCGCAGGATCTCTTCACTGGCGGCGATTGCCCGTTCGCGCACCCCGGGTTCACGCACATCAAAGAGCAACAGCGGATGCAGATTCCCGTCGCCGGCGTGGAAGATGTTGACGATCAGCAGGTTGTAGCGTGCCGCCACTTCACGGGTGAGCCGCAGCACATTGGTGAGCTGCGAGCGTGGCACAACCCCATCCTGAATATGGTAGTGCGGCCGCAGCCGGCCACACGCAGCGAGCGCCCCTTTACGCCCGGCCCATAGCTTCTTACGCTGTGCTTCATCACGAGCGGCCTGTAGCTCGCGTGCGCCATGGTGCTGGCAGAGTGCGGCGATCTGCTGCGCCTGGGTTTCAAGCTCTTCACGCAGCCCATCGATCTCGATCAACAAAACCGCTTCGGCATCAAGCGGGTAACCGGCATGTACCGATTCTTCCACCACCCGTATTCCGTCGCCTTCGAGCATTTCGAGTGCGGCTGGAATAATGCCGGCCGCAATAATCGCCGATACCGTTTCGGCGGCGGCATCGAGCGAATCATAGATCGCCAGGAAGG
>CALLZL010000532.1 GCA_937859575.1 uncultured Chloroflexota bacterium | reverse complement strand
AGCAGCCGCCCACCATGCGCCGGGCGAATATAGCCGCCGAGCGGGTTGGCATTGATGGCCGGAATATCGAGCGGCGCGGCAAGCGGGGTGGTGACATAGCGCTGGTGAACAAATGATTTGACCGGTAAGCGGATCCCCAGCGGCCCAAGGACGACATGCGTCCAGGCATAGACGGTCGCCACCACTGCGTTGGCCTCGATGCTCCCGCCGGCCGTCTGTACCCCGGCGACACGCCCGCCACGCACGATCAGATCCGTCACCACGGCATGCTCACGTACCTCGACACCCAGCTCGCGCACTCTTTTGGTGAGTGCCGGAATATATTCGTGCGGCTCACTATAGCCGCCAAGTGGATCATACAAGCCGCGATCCTGCTCGCCGATCACCAGCGCCGGCCAGCGCCGCCGCATCTCGGCAGGCTCCAGGATCTCGTACGGCGCGCCGAGCCGATCATAGAGCGGCAATAGTCGCTCACGTTCGGGCCACGATGGCGGATCAAACATGTTGAGGCAGCCGACTGCCTGGAACTCGTAACCTTCAAGCTCATCGGAAAGCTCACGGTACAGCTCAAGCGCCCGCTTCCGCGCCAATACGCCGGTTTCGCTCCAGAGCAGACCGGTGATGATGCCGCCTGCCCGGCTGCTCGAACCATCACCGACCGGCCCTTTGTCGAGCACGATGATCTTGCCGAAACCTCGCTTCGCCAACTGATACGCGGTGCTGAGCCCGGTCACTCCCCCACCGATGATAACTGCATCGGCATGTTGCATGGCTCCTCCTGTGTTCCACCTGTTACGGCACGATTGCAGGCTCTGATCCGAATCAATCGATCGCACTGTACCCGCGTGCAACAATCACGAAAGGGCAACCGACTGGCCGGTCTGCGATGATTGCCATGCCGCTTCGACCATAGCGACGGCTCGCCGTCCATCAGCGCCCGAAACCGCCGGTGTGCGGCCATCAAGCACATCATCAACGAACAGTTGCGTCTGGGTATAGAACGCTTCGAGGCGCACCGGGTCGAGTGGGCGATTGATATAGTCGATCGGTGGCTGCTGCCACACATCTTCCCAACTTTCACCCGCACCGATCCGGAGCTTACCGTAGCCGTCGATGTCGAGCATGCCATGTTCGCCGACCACCAGGTAGCGGTGGGCATTGTCGGGCAGGCCGGGGCTGGGGAATTCATACGACATCCACATCTGAGCAGTAACATCACCATCGAAGTTGATCTGGGTCATGGCGTTACGCCGCAGGTATGGCGGCCCTTCGTAGGTTGTCACCGTGCTATAGATCCGGCGCGGTGCCACCCCGGCAAGTGCACACAGAATATCGAAATTATGGCACCCCATGTCGAGTAGCATGCCGCCCTGATCGGCATCCATCGTCCAGTGTTTGTCTTCGATGCCGGTGCCGATAAAGAGCGAACGGCCACTGATGGCACGCACCCGGCCGATCGCACCTTCGGCAATCAGCCGCAACGCCCGTGCTATCGAACCACGAAACCGCAGCGTCTTGATCACCTCCAGCACGACACCTGCTGCAGCAAAGGCGGCGATCATTTCGTCGCATGCACGTACACTGGTTGCCATCGGTTTCTCGATCAGCACATGCTTGCCGGCGCGGGCGGCGGCAAGCGCCTGATCGCGATGGCCGTCGTGGGGGGTAGCGATCAGCACCGCATCAACATCATCGCGTGCCAGCAACGCCGAATACTCCGGCTCATACGCCACGCCATAGCGCGCCGCCAGTGCCGGTGCACGCGTACCACCGGCGATCGCCGTGAGCTGCACACGGGTGTTGTAGCGTGCAATACATTCGGCATAGCTGCCGCCCATATAGCCGGAACCAAGAATAGCGATTCGTAATGTGTCCATACACGCTCCTTACAGCCAGCCCCGAAGGATAGCGCCCTCGGGCATTTGAAGTGTTGCTGTTCATGGCCGGCCATAAACAGCGCGAATAATCATCGTGGGCCAAAAGGTCATACAACCAGCGAGCGGTCGATTGATGCAATACTTGGCCGCCCGAGTTGCACAAGCGCCGTGTCGATCTCATCGCGCAGGATCTCGAGCACCCGGCGTACCCCGGCTTCACCGCCGGCAGCCAGGCCCCACAGATACGGCCGCCCGATCAGCACCGCCTGCGCACCAAGCGCAAGCGCCTTGAGCACATCGGTGCCGCGCCGCACCCCACTATCGAGCAATACCACGCCACGCCCGGCCACCGCTGCAACAACCTCAGGCAAGACCTCAATACTCGCCGGGGTTCCGTCGATCTGCCGCCCACCATGGTTCGAAACAATCACGCCGTCGGCACCATGTTCGATCGCCAACCGGGCATCCTCACCGGTCATGATCCCCTTCAACAAGAGCGGTAACCGGGTAATCGAGCGCATCCAGCC